>SXSP01000173.1 GCA_005792225.1 Bdellovibrionales bacterium
CCGTCCAAGGACGGAACTCTCGTTCCGATTTCGATCGTTTACCGGAAAGATCGTTTCAAACGCGATGGCACGAGTCCTCTCTATCTTTACGGCTATGGCTCGTACGGAATCTCTATGGACGCGAACTTCAGCACCACGAGGTTGAGTCTTCTCGACCGAGGCTTCGTTTTCGCGATCGCTCACATTCGCGGCGGCTCCGAGATGGGTCGTCATTGGTACGATGACGGAAAATTTTTGAAGAAGATGAACACGTTCGACGACTTCATCGCGGCCGCCGAACATCTCATCCGGCAGAAGTTCACCGCTCAAGGAAAAATCGTGATCTCGGGCGGAAGCGCCGGAGGCATGCTCGTGGGAACGACGATCAATCTCCGTCCCGAGCTCTTTAAAGCCGCCGTCGCCAAGGTTCCGTTCGTCGACGTCGTGAACACGATGCTCGACGAGACCCTCCCCCTCACCGTGACTGAATTTGAGGAGTGGGGAAATCCAAAAGATCCGACTTACTACCACTACATCAAAACCTATTCGCCCTACGAGAATGTGAAACCGCAGGCTTACCCGCATCTTCTCGTCACCTCGGGGCTGAACGACCCGCGGGTGACGTACTGGGAGCCCGCGAAGTGGGTGGCACGCCTGAGGGAGCTCAAGACCGACGAAAATTTACTGGTTCAGCATATCAACATGGATGCTGGACATGGAGGCGCATCGGGCAGGTACGAAGTTCTTAAGGAAATTGCGCTAGAGTATGCCTTCATTCTCAAAGTTTTTGGCACAAAGTAGGTCTTTTGCCGACACCCCTTGAAGCGCCGGTCCACGGGGAGTAACTCTTTCTCTGAAGCGGAGGGGAAGGAGTCCTTTACATGCCAGACGCGCCAGAAAAATTGCCAGAAAAATTACCAGTGCCATTCCAGGGCAAAAAAGTCGTGATCGTCGGAGCCGGTTTTGCGGGCCTCAATGCAGCGAAGCGACTCGGCCATAAAACCGACCGGCGCGGTGAACTCGAAATCACCGTGCTTGATCGACACAATTATCACCTCTTCCAACCGCTCCTTTATCAGGTCGCAATGGCGGGCTTGAGCCCCGGTGACATCTCAACGCCGATTCGAACAGTTCTCGCCGGCTACAAAAACACGCGCGTGTTGATGGCGGAGGCCCAAGGCGTCGATCTTAAAAACCGCAAAGTCATCACCGATGGCGGCGCGATCGACTATGACTATCTGGTTTTAGGTTTAGGTTCGCAGCAGAGCTACTTCGGGCACGAAGAGTGGGAACCGAACGCTCCGGGACTGAAATCCCTCGAGCAAGCGACCGAAGTTCGCCGTCGGGTCCTCACGGCTTTCGAACTCGCGGAGCGCGAGAGCAATCCCGATCGCATCCGTCAGCTTCTCACCTTCGTCGTCGTCGGCGGCGGGCCGACGGGTGTTGAACTCGCGGGATCTCTCGGAGAAATCACTCGCTACACCTTGAGTAAGGACTTCCGCCATATCGATCCGCGCAGCACGCGAATCATTTTGATCGAGGCGGGTCCCCGCATCTTGCCGAGCTTTGATCCGAAACTCTCGCAACGCGCGACACGAGATCTTGAAAATCTCGGCGTCACCATCTGGACCGGCGTTCGCGTCACCAATATTTCGAAAGAAGGCGTCACCCTCGGAGACGAGATGGTCCGCTCCGAGACGATCCTCTGGGCTGCAGGGGTAAAGCCTGCATCTTTAAACGCGAAACTCGGCGTTCCTCTCGACCGCGCGGGACGCGTGATCGTGGGTGAAGATCTCTCGATCCCCGGCTTTCCCGAGGTCTTCGTGATGGGCGACCAAGCTTGCTGCATCGACAAGGAAACCGGTAAACCTCTCCCCGGCCTCGCTCCCGTGGCTATGCAACAGGGCCGAGCGGTTGCCGAATCCATTCTGAACGATCTCGACGGAAAAACTCGAAAGCCCTTCCAGTATTTTGATAAAGGTCAAATGGCGACGATCGGTCGACGTAAGGCGGTTGCCGAAGCCGGCAAGATGAAACTCACGGGCGTCCTCGCATGGTACGCTTGGCTTCTCGTGCACGTTTATTATCTCGTCGGATTTAAGAACCGCGTGTCGGTGATGTTCCAATGGTTCTGGTCGTACGTGACGTTTAAGCGTGGCGCCCAGATCATCACGAACCGCGAGTGGCAATCGTTTGCGAAATCGGAAGTCGTGCAGGCGAGCGAGGGAACCGGAGGTCAAATCATCAACTCCCCGCCCTCCGGCATGCCGTCGGTTCGAGGCCCTGAAGTCACGCGCACGACGGCTCAGCCCGCTCACGTCCACTAACTTGCCACAATGTCTCGAGCCCGCTATGAATGGGAGATGAAAATCATCTCCCTGCATCTCTACCCCGTGAAGTCCTGCGCGGGCCTCGACGTCGACTCCTTCCAACTTGATGATCGCGGACCGGTGGTCGGTGCAGTTCACGATCGTGGCTGGATGATCATGGACGAAGCGAACAAGGTCTTTCTCTCCCAGCGCAATTACCCGCAGATGACCCAGATCAAACCCTCGATCCACGAGGGAAAACTTCGACTGGAGGTATCGGGCCGGCAGTATGACATCAAGAGCGGCCCGGGGGAAAACTTTGCAGCGGCGATTTGGGATTCGGTTTGCCAGGTCACCGACGAGGGAGATGAAATCGCCCGAGCACTCAGCGATTTTTTAGAAGTTGATGTTCGTCTCGTGCGCATGGCTGACGGCTGCGAGCGCCCTCTTTCAGAAAAGTATCAAACCGCGCCAGGCGGACCCGGGTCCCAAACTCTTTTTGCCGACGCCATGCCCCTGCTCCTCACGACGACGGGCTCTCTCGAGGAACTCAACCGACGAACTCCCGCACCGGTCCCGATGAATCGGTTTCGCGCGAATGTCGTTGTCTCGTTAGATGAAGCATTCGCCGAAGACGGTTGGTCGAAACTGATGATTGCCTCCGTTTCGTTTCGAGTGACGAAGGCTTGCGCCCGGTGCGTGATCGTTAACACCGACCAAGTCAGTGGTCAGCGTGGAGTCGAACCGCTTAAAACGTTGGCGTCGTTTCGGCGGCAGACGAATAAGGTTCTCTTCGGTCAGTATCTGGCTCACGAATCAACGGGCGAGATTCGGGTGGGTGACACGGTCGCCCTCGTTTAGGCGGCTTCGAGTTCGTCTCGGCGCTTGTCGAGGGCGGCCGACACCGCGACTCCGGCTAAACAAATCCACCAGAGGACCAGAATCCAGAGAAGAAAGATCGGGATACTGGCGAGGCTCCCGTAAATCTTATTGTAAGCGAGAATGTTCTTCGTGATTTGCGAGTAGAAGAGTTGGGTGAGCCGAAACCCCGTGGTCGCGAGAATCGCGGCGTAAAACGCCGAACTCCATCTCACCCGACAGCTCGGCAAGAACTTGTACATGCTGAGCATCGCGACGAATTCGAGAACCGTGATGACCCGACCCTTAGTGAAGAACTTGATCAACCCGTAGTCTTTGGAGCCCATCACACCGAGCGCGACCGCCAAGACGAAGGGGCCCGAGAACATCACCGACCAGTAAATGACGAGTTTCTGAACGAACCAGCGATCGGATTTCACCTGCCAGACCCGGTGAACCGCCGTTTCCATATCGTGGAAGAGCTTCGTTGAAGCCAAAAACAAAAACAGCGCCGCGGTGAAACCCAGCGTGCCCGAATGCACACGCTGAATCGAACGGCGAATGCCCTTACTCAGTTCCGCGCCCGAAGCCTCAACCAAATTTTGGAGAATGAACGGTTCGATTTTTTTCATGAGGGACTCGAGCCCGCCGTAAGCGCTGAACACGCTCAAACTCACCGCCAAG
>SXSP01000174.1 GCA_005792225.1 Bdellovibrionales bacterium
CTCAGGCAACTCACGGCCGCCGTGATGATCAAGAGCGGGCGCGCCACTGGCCATCCCGCAACGAGCGAAATCAACAACAGTCATGGGAGTGTCGTCGCGAGTTTTCCCGAAAGCTTCGGCTTTAATTGGCGGATCGCTTCGGTTTTACTCTCGAGCATGACCGAGAAGGTTCCGATCGAAACGACGATATCGCGCATGGCGAGCAGAGCGAACTGCGTCCACGTGAACGACCCCTCAAGAATCAATGTTCCCACGGTCGAGAGGACGAAAAGTTTGTCGGCCAGAGGATCGAGCGTTTGACCGAGGGCCGTTTCGGCATCCCACCGGCGCGCGAGATGGCCGTCGAAGAATTCCGTGAGGAGCGCAATGAGAATGACGGGAAGTCTCAAATGCGAGGGGAGAAATGGAAAGACGAAAGCGAACCCAATTCTTGTCAGAGACAGAAAATTAGGAACCTGCTGTTTCCAGCTGCGTGGCACGAAACCCCCTTCGCCTGGGGAAATAGTACCTTTTCAAGCGCACTCAAGTGTTTTTAGATTCGAGGAAAAAACTGTGACGATTCTTCTCAATTGTCGCGGCGGAGGCCCAAATGAGCGTCTCGGTCGTCGTGTCGGCCACAACCTGACCCCGAAAATCAATCGCGATCCAACCAAAACTTGCGTGTGCCTTTTCAGCCTCTTTTTGAATTCCACGCGAGGCTTTCGTCAGAGACTTGCCGCCCGCCACTTGCGCGCAAAGTGTGGCTGCGAGAGCAAAGTCGACGATCTCCTCGCCTACGCCCGTCGCTGAAAGAGCGCAATGGGCGTTCGCGAAATTTCCGGCAACCGTTGGGCTGTCGGAAACACGCCCAGGAAATTCGAAGCCGCGACCCCCGGTTGACGTGGCGGCCGCAAGCCTTCCTCGCGAATCGATCGCGACCGCTCCGACGGTTCCGGTTTTTCCAGACTTCTTCGCCGTGAAGTCAGCCCGCGCGCGTGGTGTGAAGGGCGATGCGAAGGGGAGGCCCAGCTTCTTTGCGAATTGACGGGCGCCTTCGCCCGCGAGCACGCGATCTTCTTCTTTGAGTAGTTTTTCAGCCAGTCGAATCGGGTTTTTGACGCCCTCAACATTCACGCAACCCGCAAACGCACGACGATCGCCATCCATGATCGAGGCGCTCATGCGAATCTGGCCATCTTTTTGAATCTTGGAGCCGCGACCTGCGTTGTAGAGTGGATCATCCTCGAGTAACTCGACCGCTCGAGCGACGGCCTTGAGGGCGCTGCCGCCGCGATGGAGGAGGGGATAGGCTTTCGCGAGGATTCTCTGAAGGGATTCACGATATGCGAAGTACTTCTCGCCCTGAACACTGCGCGAGCCCGCTCCGCCGTGAATGAGGAGAATCGGGCGCGCCACCTCTTACCTCGCCCCTTCAATGCGACGGACGAGATACTGACTCAAAACGTGCATGATCATTTGGTGGCAATCCTCGACGAGACCGTAATTGTCGAAGTTCGCGTGAAGGCTGATGTCGGCGTCTTGCGAGAGTTTTCCGCCCGAGAATCCGCTCAGTCCTAAAACCTTCATTCCCTTTTTCTTCGCCATTGCGACGGCCTTTACGATATTCGGGCTGTTTCCCGACGACGAAATCGCAACCAAGATATCTCCGGCTTCGCCGAACATTTCGACTTGCGTGGAGAAGGTCTCCTCGTACCCGTAATCGTTCGCGAGCGCCGTCATGAGAGCGCCGTTAGAGACCAAAGAATGTGTTCGCAAAGCGGGGAGATGGGGGATCCGCGTTCCCTTAGTCCAATCGCAACAGAGATGATCGGCGATCGCGGCCGATCCTCCGTTTCCGCAAACGTAAATGCGCTTGCCGGAACGCAAGCAGGATTCAAGCAGATCCACCGCCGCATTCATCGCGGTTGGCGAAATGCTCTCGAGAGTCTGCGCGAGAGTTTGCGTGTACTCTTTTAAATAAGCCGTCGGGCTCTCCATCGAGAATGTTTTGTTCTTCGAGCGTGGATCCGCCTGCACCGTGAACTCCTCTGAAATGAGGCCTGAAAGTAGCACAACGGAGGGTTGCGAGTCGACGCCGAAGAGGCTAAAACCCAGTCCCCATGCTGATCTTTGACCCGGCCGATCCTTACCCCCTCGTTCCCGATGCCTCGCGCGGCTACGCAGAGGCCCAAGTCCATTCAGAACAGGTGGACCGTTGGCTCGGGCTCGAAACCGAAAAAGTCGAGAGGCAAATACAAAATCACGTGACCCCTCACGACCAAAATCTCTGGATCGGCTTGCCCGCGAAGACTCTGCTTACGCCCTACACCGAGATTCGCCGCCTCCTCGAAGATCTCCGCCCCGCCCCGGGTGACGTCTTCGTCGATCTCGGCGCGGCCTACGGAAGAATGGGATTCGTTCTCGCGAGACATTTTCCGGAAGTGCGCTTCATCGGCTACGAGATGGTGTAAGAGCGGGTTTTCGAGGGAAATCGGGTTTTCTCCGCGCAGGGGCTCGGGCCATCTGTCCAACTTATTCACGAGGATTTAAGTCGTGAAGGCTTCGTTCCCACAGATGCGGATTTTTATTTCCTCTATGACTACGGATCTCGGCGCGCGATCTCGAAAACCCTCGCGGATTTGCGCGAAGTCGCTTCTCGGCGAGCGATTCGGGTCGTCGGCAGGGGGCGGGCGGTTCGCGACGCGATTGAAAGAGACACCCCATGGCTCTCGCAAGTACATGATTTAGTAAATTCTAATA
>SXSP01000175.1 GCA_005792225.1 Bdellovibrionales bacterium
GGACCGTTCCGCGATTGGGCTTTTCGCTATCGCTCACGCTGTCGGGAATGTAGAGCCCACCGGGTGTACGGTTGGAAACACCCGTTCTTTGAATCAAGACACGATCATCGAGGGGCGAGAAGAGTTTCGCCAGAGCACCAGTTGGCGCCTTCTTCGATGCGATCATCTTCGGTACGACTTTCGAAATCGCGGCTTTCACTTTCGACAGTTGCCCCTTGAGCTTTCCGACTGCCGACTGCGATTTTGCCGCAGCTTTCTTAGGCGCCGCCTTCGCGGATTTTTTTGCCGTGGCTTTCGCGGGCGTCTTTGCGGTCGTCTTTGTGGACTTCTTGGCGGAAGCCGCTTTCTTTGACGGCTTGGCCGTTTTCTTCGTCGCCTTCACCGATGACGTTTTCTTTGCCTTTTGAACTTTTGCCTTCTTCTTCTGCGCTTTTGCCATGGCCAACCTCTTCAAGATCCCTTCAGGATCAAACTTTGACTAAATGAACGAGCAACTCTATTCTCAATCCCCGAGAACGGCAACCATGTGACGCATTCCACGATGACATCGTGCCGATGAAGAAAGACACGCGCCTTGAACAACGATCCCGCCGCTCCTAAGACTTCGCAGCCTCCGCCTCATGAGCCGCCCCGCGGGGCACGTGCCCGACGCCTTTGGGTCAAGCGAGTTCTCTTGTCGTTGGCCATCATCGTTGGGATGGCGGCGCTCGCATTCGCGATCTGGGTCTTTCAGTTGGATCGCGGCATCCAGGCTCGCTTTGCGGAGAAAAGGTTCGCACCGCCCGTGGAATTTTATTCGGCGGCGGAGCGCGTACGAGCCGGTGGTTCCTACCCCGCGCGATACTTTGAGTCGTTTCTCATCGATAAAAACTTTCGCACGAGAAGCTTCGGTCAGCCGATCCAGGCTGGTGATTACTCAATCTGGAATAGCGCGGAATGCACGACACTCGTCGGAACACCTCCCGCTCCCCCCGAGGGTGCGGCTGCGTCTTCCCTCACGGACGGGGGCGCAGAACCCGCACCTCCTCCACCCGCGATCGATCGATGCGTCGCTTACCGGAACTCAACTCCCACGGTCCCCGGCGAAACCGAGCCGGTGCAAGTGATCGCGCTCGCGGCCGACGGTCGAGTGCTCGGCGTTTACGCGGGAGATCCCCCGAGACAAGTTGAATCCGTGCGCATCGAGCCCGAGCTCTTCGCCCAGTATTATGGCGAGAGCCCGGTTCTGCGAAAGATCGTCAGTCTCGGAGAAACACCAACGATGTGCCTCAATGCGCTCCTCGCGATTGAGGATTCGCGGTTCCTCGAACATTCCGGAATCAGCGTGACGAGCCTCATTCGTGCGCTCCTCGTGGATCTGCGAACCGGTCGTCGTGCTCAAGGCGGCAGCACGATCACCCAGCAGCTCGTAAAGAATTATTTCCTTACCGAAGAGCGTACACTGAAGCGCAAGCTCACGGAAATCGTGATGGCTTTCCTCGTCGAGCGGCACGCGAGTAAGGACGAGATCCTCGAAACCTATATCAATCTTATTTACATGGGCCAGAATGGTCCGTTCCAAGTTCGCGGCTTCGCGGCGGCGAGCGAACATTACTTCAATAAGCCGCTTCACGATCTCGGTCTCGATCAGTGCGCGCTCGTCGCGGCGGTCCTCAATAGCCCGGGACTCTACAATCCTTTTAAATCTCCGGATCGTTCGATGGCCCGTCGGGCCCTCGTGATCGATAGGATGTTGAGCCTCGGCATGATCAATCGGGATGAGGCGGAGCGCGCGAAAGCAGCCCCGCTTCCCACACGCCCGCAACGCGTTTTGACCGAACCCGCGCCTTACTTCGTCCAGGCCGTTCGGCGCGAAATCTCCACCCGCGGAATCGACGAGAGCGAGGGGCTTCGCGTCTTTACCACTCTCAATCTGCGAGCCCAGGAGGCGGCCCAACAAGCCGTGCGAAGCGGCCTCGATAATCTCGAGAAGAACAACGCTACAGTTAAAAAAATCAAAGCTTCCGGCAAGAGTCTCGAAGCGATGCTTCTCTCATCCGATCCGGGAACCGGTGAAATTCAAGCGCTCGTCGGCGGTCGCGGTTATCTCGCCACGCAATTCAACCGCGCGATCGACAGTCGTCGTCAGGTCGGCTCGGTCATGAAGCCGTTCACTTACCTGACCGCGTTCGAGAGTCTGACGCCTGATGGTCAGCCCTACACTCCGCTGACACTCCTCAAGGATGAACCCACGACGCACAAATTCGAGCGCCAAACGTGGCGCCCGCAAAACTACGACGGCACCTACAACGGCGAAGTCCCATTATTCTGGTCGCTGAAGGAGTCGCTGAACGCGGCCACCGTCAATCTCGGAATGAGCGTCGGGCTCAGCAACATCATCGACACGACCCGAAGGCTCGGTGTCACATCACGCATCGAGAAATATCCATCGCTCACGCTCGGCGCCTTTGAACTCTCGCCCTCTGAAGTTCTCGGTGCCTACGGTGCTCTCGCGCGAATGGGGAATCGCGCTCCCCTCACTTTGCTCGACCGCATTGAAAACTTGAACGGGCAAGAACTCTACCGCTTCGAAGCTTCGCATGAGCAAGTCGTCGCACCCGAGGCGACGGCGCAACTCGTGGGTGTGATGAAACAATCGATCCTCACCGGCACGGGACGTGGAGTTCTCGCCAACGGCTTCACCCACCCCGCAGCCGGTAAAACAGGAACCACAAACGATAAGAAAGACGCCTGGTTCGCCGGCTTCACTCCGTATCACGCGGCCGTCGTCTGGGTCGGTTATGATGACAACACCTCCCACAATCTCACCGGCGGCAGCGGCGCCGTCCCGATTTGGGCATCCTACATGCGCTCGTATGCTTCCATCTTCCCCGCCGACGATTTCGCGTGGCCCGAGGGCGTGGAACGGGTGACCCTGACTCCCGAGCAACAAACGTCATTCGGGGTTCCGGAAAAAAAGAACCAAGAACTGACCCCGATCGAATTGATCTTCCGGCGCGGCCAAGCTCCCTAGACGTCTTGTTTATTAAACAAAATTAAGTTGCACAGGCGATGCTCGCGCCTTACGACCTCGCCTCTTCGTGTCCTTCGGACTCGCTTTGAGGCGTGAGGTCGTTTTCTCACCCCAGCCCTTCTCTCATCGGGACACATTGGCCCCCGATCTCGAACACGAATCTTTGACTCTCACTAAAAGCTCTCTTCAGTGAACGCGTGTAGTTTTCCGCCTGTCCAATTCAAGGACCAGACCCAACCATCCACATGAGGAGGAAAATCATGAAGAAATCATTCTCGTTTTTAGCAGCGTTTCTCGTCGCCCTTGGCTTTGCGAACGCTCAGACAGATCAGCCTGGATTCTATCCTGGATTCACTTACGGCGACGGCGGAAAACAAGAACAGCCAAAAGAAGACGACCAGCAAAAAGACGAACAGCTTCCTAAAAAAGAGGAGCAAAAAGACGATTCAAAGCAGGATGACAAATCCTCTGAGCAACCTAAACAAGAACAACCGAAAAAAGAAGAGCCCAAAGAAGAGCGGACCAACGAAGAGCAAACCAAACAGCACGAAGCCGGCCACGCACTCGCTAAACTTCAAAAGGTGAACAACATCGAAATCGAGTTCGCTCAACTCGTTCTCGATCGCGTCCAGAATGCTTCCGTTCGCGAGTATGCCCAAATGATGATCGACCATCATACGAAGGCGAACTCGGAGCTTGAGCTCTTCGTTCAAAAGCTCGGCATTCAACTTGACGAATACCAGCCGCAGACTCCGAGTGAGCACAAGGAGCAAGAAAAGGTCCTCGCCATTCGTGAAAAGCTCACGAAACTCTCGGGTTCGGAGCTCGATCGCTTCTACATCAACTCACAAATCAAAATGCACAAAAAGGTTTGGCTCATGATGCGCGCGAAGCGCTCGAAAATCAAAGACGCCGACTGCCGCGAATTCCTGGCAAAACAACTGAAAGTCATTAAAGAACACTACGTTGAAGGCAAAAAAGTCCGCAAAGCCCTAAAGTCTCGCTGAGCCGCGGCAAGCAAAAGGTACGCCGTACCGCATGCGGTACGGCGTACCTTCTTCTAATCTCGGAGCCGCAGGACACCCTTCGCATTGAGAGGCGTGGTTGCCGGGATCGATCGCAACACAACTTGAAAAGAGAGTGCCTTCATGACCGAAAGCATTTGTTGCTGGGATAGAGCGGTGTTGTCGAGTATAAATCCGCCATTCTCGAAGGAGATCGAGGCTCGAGATTGCCCATCGAGATCTCCGAGCGCAGCCCGGACGTTCGGCAAATAGTGAAGTTTAAAGCCCTTTGCGCGAGCCGCATGGACATCCAGAGACATCTGCGAGAGCAAAATTCCTTGGGGAAATTTATCGATCTCGCTCACCGAGTAGGTCCCGTTTCCATTCTGTTGCTCCAAGAAGGTACGGCCGTCGACGATGCACATTTGCCCGAATGGAATGAATCCTTGAGTGGGGATTGAGGTCGTGGCGGACCTGGGGCCCAGCTGGATTTGCACAGTCTTCAGAATCATGTTGCCGCTCCAAGGCGCGGAGATCGCAGGAACTACGACTTCGTAAGTTCCTTGCAAATCCTGAGGAACGGTCGCGAGCGAGTGGGCACAAAAGGGCTTGCGCACTTGCCCGTTACAAGCGGAAAGCGACAGGCAGCTGAGAACGAATAAGCAAGTGAGACAACGACGGAAACTCATTTTTCACCTCGAACAAGGCTGAGGACGGGAATGTCAGTTCTCACGGGAGAAGAGTCCGTTCGATAGAGGGAGTAATGGGTCTCACTGGGCTTTGCCTTCAGCATGGTCGCATTTCCAACTTTATCGGTCAGAACGACCTCCAAAACTCGCGTGAAACCAGAGTTGAGCCGTTTGGGATCCACGGCGATTTCGAAATCTCGCCCGCGCAGCTCATCTTCATACAAAACTACGGACCCGCGCCTCGCACCCTCGGCCGTCGAATCGAGAATAAGCTCCCCGCTCGCCAGCTCAATTGGAGAATCGATGATGAGCCGAACCGAAGTCTTCCTCTTTCCCAAGGACATGGACTTGATTTCGGGGGCACGTCGGATAGGCGCTGGATTGTCGACTTCCGGCGCGGCGTAATTGATGTCGTACTTAGGATTTCCCAAGCAGGTGAGCCGCTGCTTTGCCTCGCGGCTGGAATCGTTGCAGGTGAGCGATGGAGCCCCCGATGGTGAGAGTGACAGCGATGTGATGACGAGCCCATCCTTCGCGAAACGCTCGGTGACGGGAACACAAACGCGAAAGGAAGTTTCTTTTTTGATCCACGTCACGGTCTTGAAAGACCAATGCGCGTGCGCACCTTTCACGTCAATTCGGTTCAGCGTCTCATCGTCGAAGTTGTTTTTAAGGAGATCAACCTCGATCAGATAACAGGCCTGACTCCCCACTTTGTATTTCCTGTTGGCCTCGCTCTTAATCGACAAGATCTTCGGCATTCCAGACGGGCGGCGGATTGTCGTCAAGATCGTATCGATTTCACTTGCGCCATTGACCGTTTGATCACGGATGACTTCGATACGGACAACTTTCTTTTCGTCGGAGAAGTAATATTCGAAACTACGAGTTCTCCCACTTCCAATGAAAACCTGATTAGATACATACCCGATGGAGAAATCGGGATTGCTGATTTCTTTCCAAACCAACGAGGGATGGAGCCTCGTAATCTCTCGACGGAGCTCCAGGTCGGTTGACGCTGGAAACGGTGAAAGAAACGTGAAGTATGCGGTCGAGGACTTTTCCGAACCCGCTTTCGCGAAGTTAGAAACGCTCCATCGATCGACTTCGTTCGCCGAAGGGGTTTGACGTTCCCACTGCCAATCTTTCGGGAATCCAAAGCGGAAGTCGAATTCAATCTGCGTTTTGAAGTTGAAGTTTCCAACCGAGGTTCCGGCGCCCGCCGGCGCACCGGCCATCATTAGAATCAAACAAAAAAAGTGGATCATCCGCGCCGCACCCGACCGCATCATTTCATCACCTCTCGCGCTCGCCCTCCGGTGAGCGAGAAAAATTGAATATTCAGTTGAAAAACGTCATCCCGTCGACCTGCACCTTCTCCGAGCATATCGAGCTCCCGCACAAACTGACGGATTTTATCCCGCACGGTTTCGACATCCTTATGGGGAAGGGCCACGACCAAATTGTCAAAAGGTCGAAACTCCCTCCGCAATTGCACGGCCTGAAAGGCCCGTTCAAGAATCTGCAGATGATACTGGAGCATGATCTATGGGCTGACGTGATCCGCAGCCTTGATGCTGCTCTCTGATCTCTCAAAGTTCCCACTGAGGTTTTTCCTGATAAAACCTTTTGCTTCCAGCATCACGAGGGCTTCCTCTGCCTCCTCAAACGAAATGCTTAAGGCTTCAGCCA
>SXSP01000176.1 GCA_005792225.1 Bdellovibrionales bacterium
GCGGCCTGTTGCTGCTGAAGGAGTTGCATGTTGTCGTTGAAGTCTTGGTCCGCGTTGGCGAGCTGTTGGTTCAGTCGCGCTCCCGCGCGCTGCAACTTTTGATCGGTACTTTGAACGAGCTTCTCGAGCTGCTGAGCGATGTTCATGCGCTGACGTTCCATCTGCGCTTCAAGATCCTTCGCGTGCGCCTCGGCACGCTTGTACTCCCAGCGCATTTGATCGAGTTCGACTTTGGCTTTGACTCCCATTCCGGCCTCGCCCTTCAAACATCGAACGAGAGTTTCGTTATAGGTGTCGGCGATTTTTTTACGTTTCTTTGCGAGCTTTCGGTACTTCAGCCCGAAGAGCCCCGAAGCCTGGTTGTTGATCTGGTTCACAAGCTTCGCCTCTTCAGCCATGCGCTGATCGAGGGCGGCTTTCATTTTTTTGCTCTCGGCTTGGGCTTCAGCGCGGCAGCCGACTTTCCAGGCGAGTTCGCCGTTATTGATTTTGTACGAGAGCCCGCGAAGGTTGTCGCGAAGCTTAATGTATTCGGAATCGATCTTATCGTATGCCTCTTGAGCTTGTTTATAGCCCTCGAGTTTCGCCTTCTCCGCCTCCGACATTTCTTTTTCGATGTCGGCCTGAAGCTTCTCACGCTTATCGCGGTACTCTTGACGGAGCTTCACCATTTTCTCCGCCGCTTCGTTTTGCTGCTTTAAGAGGTCAGCTTGCGATTTCTGAAAATATTCGGCGGCGCGATCTTTTTCGCGCATGGCATCTCGACGATCGCGGCGAGCGTCGCGTTTTTCGTCCCGGTAAGTTGAAGACGTGCCCGCATTGTATTCGGGACAAAGCGTGTTCACGAGATTTTCGCAGTTTTCTCCCGCGGCACCTTCAGATGCGAGGACGTCTGATCCGAGAGAACCTTCATTCGCTTCGCAGTTCAAAGATTCGTTCAAGCAGTCGAGCGTACCGCCGCAAGCCGCGACGGCCGCGCCGAAGTTACCGCTGACTTGGCTGATGTAATCACCGCAGGATGCGGGACCAGGATTGTTGATCGTAATCGGACCTTGCGCCTGCGCCCTTGCCGCTAAGCTCACGAAAAGAGCGAAGGCAGTGAAAAGAACCTGAACAACAAGTGTTTGGTTTTTGTACAATCCCGCGCGTTCCATAAGACCTCGCTCGTAATACTGACTAGAAGAGCAACGCCGGTGCCAATTCTCGGTCCGGCTGATGCGTGATCAAAGATGTGATTTTATTATCGTCTCAAATCGAGACGGTCGCATTCGCGCGCGGGAAAAACTCGTTCTTCGCCCAGGAGACAAAAAAAAACCCGCAGCTTCTTTGGAAGTGCGGGGGTCCGAATTCTAAAAAAAGTCTCTGTGGCGCTAACAGAAAGAGAAACCCATGTTTTTTAAGGTGGGTAGCCATTGTAGCGACTTTAGGCTTCTCGGATCCCGGAGGCCGAGCTTGCTCACCATCGCCAGGGACAGCTCCCTAATCTAAAACTTGTAGGGTTTCATTTTTCTGAGCATTGCCACAGAAACCCAAGAGCAGAATATCAAAGCGCCCCACCGCACGCAATCGACGACCCTTCGATGTCGCGCTAAAAAGCGCACCTAGCGTAGATTTCGCGCGCAATGAGACGTTTCTAGTAAATAATTTTGCGGAGAATCCGCTTGCATTTCCCCTCGTATTTACCTCGCGAACCCTCCCAAAGTCCCGTCGAGGCTCATCACCGCAAATCCGAAAAGTGGAAGAAGGGTCGTCACCGAAATCGGAGCTCAAAGTGCCTGTCGAAAAACTCGATCTCCTCTTTCCTTACGTTTGCTTCGCCTACGGCTTCACCATGACCCTCGTCCTCAGTTCGGATCGTCTCGGGCGCATCGCGGACGAAAGATTTCCCCCGGAGATGATCGCCTCGTGGCGTGGGCATCGTGGGCTCGCGCTGGTGTGCCTCTTCGTCGGCGCCGCTTGGATCCTGCACAACCTCTGGCTCGCGTGACGGATTCTCCTGGGCGGGGGTACCTTGCCCAGAATGTCCAAGGACCAATTGAGCTGGGAGCAGCTCCTCAATTCCCAAGAGAATTCATCGGAATCCACGGCTGATGTTTCAGGCGCCGCGGGAATTCCGAACGAGCCGCCTCCGAAGGTCGAAAAAAAATCGACCACCAAAAAATCCCGCTCGAAGAAAAAGGCGGTCGAGCCAGAACTTGCCGTCGAAGAGACTAAGACATCGTACTCGAAAAAAGATTGGTCCAAGCTCGAGTTCGCGACATCGGCAAATGAAAAAGTAAAACTCGAGACCGAAACGACGGTCGCGCAAGTTGATTCGCAAGAAATCGAAGTCAAACCCACCGAAGCTTCCATCGTTGTTAAAAAAACGGAAGTGAAAGTGAGTCAGGCAAAAATAACGGTGGCGCCCGATGCCGTGGACGGCGAGCTCGCTCCATCGCGCGAACCGAAAGTCGTCAGCGTCTCTGAGCTGAATCGTCACATTCGCGAGATGCTCGAGGGTGAATTCCCCACGCTTTGGCTCAAAGGTGAGATTTCAAACTTCAAAGCTCACACGTCAGGTCACTTTTACTTCAGCCTGAAAGACAGCAAAGCACAGATCAACGCGGTGATGTTCCGGGGATTTAATTCGCAATTGCGCTTCCGCCCCGAAGACGGGATGGAAGTCCTCGTTCGCGGCAAAATCACGGTCTACGAACCCCGCGGCAATTATCAGATCTTCTGCGAAACCATGGAGCCCGTCGGCGCGGGCGCTCTTCAGAAGGCGTTTGAGCAACTCAAGATGAAGCTCCAGCGCGAGGGGCTCTTCGACGAGTCTCGAAAGCGTCCTTTGCCTGCGCTCCCGAAACATATTGCCATCGTGACCTCTTCCACGGGGGCGGCGATTCGCGATATGTTGAACGTTCTCGGCCGTCGCTTTAAGGGTGCGCAGATCACGATCATTCCTTGCAAGGTTCAAGGTGACCAGGCTCCACGCGAAATCATCGAAGCGATTCGTCTCGGAAACGCATTGAAGGACGTCGATGTCATGATCGTCGGGCGGGGCGGAGGTTCTATTGAAGATCTCTGGGCCTTTAACGACGAGGGAGTCGCGCGCGCGATCTCCTCGGCTCGTGTCCCCGTGATTTCGGCGGTCGGGCACGAAGTCGA
>SXSP01000017.1 GCA_005792225.1 Bdellovibrionales bacterium
CCGAGAGACCAACATCCGACGGATAGAGATAGTACATTGCGATTCGACGATTGTTGATTGTCGCGTGCTGCTGACCGACTTCCGCACATGAAGCGGGCGAGAGTTCGGTGCCGTAAATAGTACCGTCAATGCCAGGCTCTCCGACGAACTTCAAAAAGCAACGATCGCCGCGAACTTTGGAGAGGTCCACACTTGAAGGAATGGGTTGTTGCGGAACGCTCGGCTGAGCCACCGTATCGGGCTGAGAAGCTTGATCAGGAATTTGGGCTTCGGGTTGTTCGCCAGCGGAATCCTCAAGGGACGACGAGGTTTTGGATGCGACTGAGTCAGAAGAGAATTGCTGCTGACCGCAGTTCTGGAAAAGCACAACTGTTGAGACAACCGCCAAAGTAGCAAGACCCATTTGCAATTGCTTTTTCATCTTAGTCCCCCGTTCGTTTTCGAACTCAATCTTCAACACTCGAAATGAGGTTTTGCACTTCGCGAGCCAGATGACGGCTCACTAAAACGTTGCGCTATGTTTGAGTTTTGGGGAGGTGTCAAAGAACACGGCGAAACGCACTCACCTCGTCTCATTGTGAGCCAAAGTTCGCCGAAACGGCTTTATGCCGTGATAAAAACCGCCACGTTCGAGAGCGCGGAATTTATAGGTTCAAGAACTTTGCGACGCGGATCTCAAGTGTTGGGCTTACTCCAACAGTACCCCAATGAATGGATCCATCGGGCTCCACGAGAAAAATCGTGGGTGTTCCGCGCACTCCCACTTTTGCTGCGGTTTCACCGGAAGGATCAAGGGCGATCTGAAAAGTGTACTGCTTCTCGCGAGCCGTTCGGTCGACAACGTCGCGCTCTTCATGCGAGCTGATCGCGAGCACGGCACTTGGATCAATCAGTCCACGGTTAATCAACATTTGAAGGCGGGTGAGTTCAACGGTGCAGGGTCCACACCAAGTCGCCCAAAAGACGATGACTCGTCGCCGAGGTTCGCGTTCGATATCGATCTCTGCTCCCTCGAGAGATCGCACGCGAATGGAGCCCATCGCTTCGATTCCCGGAGGAGCTGCCCTCCAGACAAAAACCGTTATTACGACGATGAGCAGGATGATGCTTACAGGATCGATTTTCTTGAGGATTGGCTTAAGACGTTTCAAGATCAAAGGCCACGCGCCTCAACGAATCGCCAGATCGCCTCACCCGCACCCCTGTGCCCGTCATTTTGAGCAAAGCTTTGCGCGAGCTTCGCGGCCCGCGCTTTGAACTTCTCCCCTGACCCCGAATCCGACAAAACACGCCCTAGCGCCGCATGGACCGTGTCAGCAGTCCAGAATCCGCGCGGGATACGGATGCCGGCTCCATGTAATGCGAGGTTATCGAGATTCGCTTGCTGTTCGGCCTGCATGGCAACCCCTACAAAGGGTGTTCCTGAAAACGCAGCCGTCTGCACCGTTCCCTGGCCACCATGAATCACGACCGCGTCAGCCAGCGGATTTACCTGATGGGCGGGAATGAATGAATCCGTCAGGTACACTGTCTCCGGAATTCGTATCTTTCGTTTTACCTCAGCCATTGAGCAAATTGTTGGCTGAACGACGACGACGGCATGGAACCCGCCTCGCGTAACGGCCTCGATGGCTTCGAGTAAGTAACGTTTCTCTCCGCTACTTCCCATGGTGACGAGAACTTTTTTTGAGTTCTCGCGAGCGAAAACTTCCAAAATTCTCGGATCGATTTCAACCTCTTGCGGACGAGAGAAAAGCGGCCCGGTGATTTGTGCGCGCGGACCAACATCTTGCCCCTCGTAAAAATCCGGAAGATCCGTTACCAGTTCAACGTCGGCCCTCAGCATGCTAAACAAATTCGGTTGCTTTTCGTTCCAGCCGAGCTCCCGGCCTGCTCGAGCGAGGGTGGGCTGAGTAAAGAACCGCTTGTGCCCGGCCAAGCGCGATGCGAGCGAAACGAGGCCGCGGCGAACCGACTTGGGAAGAGCGTGCGTGAAACGATTTTCAAGCTCATCCGGCACGTCCTTCAGGAGGTGACGCTGAACCCATTTATCGTGCGCGGGAAAAGGCAGGTAAGTCACGGTTGGAATCTGGAGAATCCGGGTTGCGATGCCCGCGGGTGGAATGCAACCGTTGATGATGAGATCGGGCTTTCGGTTGCGCATATCTTCCATATATTTTTCGATGTACAGGCGAGCGACTTCGTAGTCGGGAACGAATTCTTCACCGGTGCGATCGGCATTCATGAATTGTTCAATGCGCTCCTTGGAAAGTGGAACCGCGGTGTAGCCAATTTTAAATCCGGCCTGGACGATCGCCGCTTCGAATTGGGGCCCGTCAACCGGAGGGCATAAAAAAGTCACGTCGGTTTCTCGTCCCTCGGCATTCGCCTTCTGCACGAGAGCCCGTGCGACTTCGATTCCGCGGGTGGTATCGCCCGCGTTAAAGCTGGGAACGTAACAAACGACTTTCAGAGGCTTTTTCATAGGAAGATAAAACACCAACGAGCGCTCTCGCGAAAGTCGAAAGTGGATCCCCGAATAAAATGCACGGCCCGCCCGTTGCACACACACTCCCCGATGCTTTTGAACCCACTTCACTTGAGAATAGCCGCAGTGATGGTGTCGATCTTTTCGACACTGGTGGCCCTATCCGCGCGCTCTTCGGTCTGCGACGAGGCCTTTCAAACCACGACCGAATCGCGCCGCGAACTCGTGAGAAGCTGGAATGAGGCTCTCCAAGGCGGAGTTGGATCCATCGGCGGAAGGGTTGTCTCGGTCTACGACTCCTCCATTACGTCCCACTCGCGGGCCAATGGCATTTCGTCGGCGGTCACCGGCCGATTTATAGAACAAGTCTTTAAGTACTCTCGGGCCAACATCGAACTGCGCATTTCGAAATCGTCTTTTGAACCCGTCGCCTCGATGCCGAGCGAAGGGGCTTCGAAAACCTATTCCGACGTCTTCGCTCGTTTTCGGGATTTCGTGCGCGAGCGTCAGCTGAAAGAAAACCTCACCAGTCGTGGTCGTGCGAGGTCCTGGAGCGAGGAGACACTAAAACAAGTCGAAAACGATTTGACCGAGTGGGCTGACGTTTCGAAGTTCATTACGATCTCGCTCCCATGGCAGCGCGGGCAAGTGGGCACGTCCCACCCGGTGATCGGAACGTTAAAGATTGTCTCGGGAGGTTCTAGCAGCCCGAGACGCCAACTCCCCCTTGAGCGCGAGTATCAGCTCGATCTGCCCGAAAACGCCGGGCGCAAGTTTGAGATCGGAAATTACGCGGTCGAACCAGTCTGGAATTCGCAGGCGACTCTCGAACTTTTTTTGCAGTTAGCGCTCGAAGCTCACCAACGGACTCGAGATCCTGGCCACGTTCCCGGTCAACCTCTCTTTTACATTGCCACCGACCCCGTGACCGCGAGAATCTACAAACACCTCGGGTTTAGTGGCGATAAGGCCGTCAAAGATGACGAAGGAAAGAGTTGGATCGTCCTCCAAGCGAGCGCCGAGACCATTTTTGAAAGCATGAACGAAGCGATGAAAAAGCCGAACCGATTAGAGCTTTTTGAAACGACGACTCGGCTTGAGGGGATTCCCAATCTACTCTCGCTCTCCGCCCAGGAAAGCGCTTTTCGCTTTTGGACCCTTCGTGGTCCTGCGGGTGAAGTCAAAGTCTTCGTATCGGAGGCTCTTCCCGATCGTTTCGGCGAACCCTACCGGCGATTGAAGGTCTTCAAAGAAGCCTTCTCGCTCGATGCCCACGAGATCGTGCTACCGGCCCGCCTCGTCCCCTTCACAGAAGGCATGGACGTGCAAATCGATAAGTTTACTCGCTTGCGCTATCGCGCGGGCGAGCTCACGATCGACAAACGATATCCGAGCGGCGAAAGCTGGCAGCTCACGCGCATGCGCGTTGATCGCGAGTTGAACGCCGTTCAGAGTGTCGAGTACGTCGGCCAACACAATCGGCGCAGCGAAATCGTAAGATTAGAGGGGAGCTTTTAGATGATTCGGCTGGTTTCGACAAAGCCGAGCGCGTGTTACGCACGCGCCCTCGTCACATCTTGAGCTTCGGCCCCGAAGCTGCCAGCGGTTGCTACGCAATTGGGGCTGAATGAGAGGAAGTGGGTTTCGTTCAAAACGAAACTTAAGCTGACTTTTTTAGATCAGTCGTTGAGACAGAGATGCGGCCGCTCGCATCTTTCAGGAAAGAAACGGGAATGGCGAACATCGGCATGCGCCCGAGCAAGTAAAAGCCATCGTCTCTTTTTCCGATTCGGCCTTTAACAAAATGAGTTCCGCATAATGCCGCTTCGACTTCCAAACCCGAGACAATCTCGATCTCTTGGTTGTCAGACTTAAAGAACGTTTTTCCTTTGGACTCGATGAACTTTCCAGAAACCCATGACTGATTGTTCGTGCTCATTTTTCCTCTTTTGGAACTCACGGCGCCGGCCGTAGGTCCAGGTCGGTTGCAGACGATAAGGGTGATGGCTCTAGTTTGCGACTGCGAGCGAGGAACCACAAGACGGGTTTTTGAAGCTTAGTTTTTGTGGAAGTCGTCATGGCTTGCAGAGCGCTTTTTTTCCATTGGAAGATTGCCGTAGTCCCGCATTTGTCACCGTGTTATGAGCACGCCATGCAAACCAAACCTTATGGCCTCGTTCCCGCCCTCATGATGACGCTTCTTTCGTTTTCGATCCCGGCCAGCGCCGCCGAAATCCCCTTCCGGATCCAAGACTCGGCCGGGCACTGGATCACGTGCGATCTCAACGGGCTCGCAATACCTCCGAGCCCCGTTCGGGAGGAGATCATTGGTTCATCGCGTGAGAATTCTACCGCGATGTCAATTGCTCCTTCTTTCGGCGGTGTTGGCACTTCACTCGTATTAAACGGCGGGCGCGGTGAATCCATCAACATCATCGAAGGGCACAGTGCCGGGGGAGCTGGTTGGCAAACCTCGTTTTTCGGTTTGGACCCAAGCACAAATCACATTTATGTTTTCAATCAAGGCGCGGGCAATTCAGATCAGCAATGGGGCGTTGAGGGATCCATGGTTGGTCTCTCGCACTCGCAGTGGATTCCGCTTTACAGCGATCATTATCACGATGGCCCCACCTTCGAAGCGCCCTCCATCGGCACTAGTCCCTGCCCGAGACTCAACAACGCCCTTTTTGTCAGCCAAGGCCGCAATCAGTTTTTGACGTCCACACGCGCGATGCCAAATGGGTCCATTCTGCCGTCGATAGAAAATCGATTCACAATGATGGCGCGTGCTCCGCAAAAATGGTCATGGTGGCAGGCCGAGCAGGCGATGTACCTAGGGCTTAAGGAGGCAGTTCAAAATGACCTTCGCGTCGTCTTCATCGGAAAAGAGAAGGCTTGGACAAAGGTGATTCAACCGACGACCTACGAAGGTTTCACCTCTGATTCCTTCCAGCAAGGCGGATGTAAAACAGCAAAAAATTGCTGGCTCCACTCGGCCGACGTCGACTCGATCGTACTCATTTACAACGTCGGCGGCGAAGAGATGGCCGTAGGAATTCGCCGGCCGAACGCTCTCCCGTTTCAGGTCGAACTCAACATTCAAGATTCGCCTTACGGATGCCCTGAGCTCGGAAATCCCGTGTGCGGCAACGTCAACGTTCACTTCTGGCAGGCGCCCGACGCATTTAAGCCAGAGCCACTCGTGCTCGCAGCGGGCGAGACGCGAGTTTACGCAATGACGTATGTCGTGGGCCGACTGAGCGACGTTCTCTCGGATTCTTTCTTTCGCCAACCCTGATCGTCAGACCCGAGCGTTTCGCCTCAGGTCTGATCTAGTGAATTAGCGTTGATCGCAGTAAATCACGCGAGGCGGATTGTAGCAGCCTTGATCGAAATAGTAGGTGCTCTGACCGACACCGAATTCACCACAGTAGTTTTCTCCACCGCAGGCACAGTTGTTCGTGTGGATGCAGGTGGGCCGATTTGTTCTAAACCAATCGCCCGTGCGCTGGCCAGTATCTTGATAGCGCCAGCTCATGTAGTAGGTGCGCTGAAAATCTGCACTGTCTGTCGCAAGTGCCTGCGATCCGCTCATTCCACCGACGATGAACAAAGAAGCTGCCAAAACTGATTTTAACATTTTGCCCCCAATGACGTGTTCGTAAACTTACGTTGACTAGGTCAATCCTAATCTCTTGCTCTTGGTTTGCAATCGCTGCAATCGTGGGACCTGACGATCTTGAGATTTTTGTGGGCCGTCTTCTCATCGGAGCAAAGATTCAGGGAACTTCTGAAACCAGTTGAGCAAACCAGTAGAGCTCAAGTGCACCACTGGTGTTTGTTCGCCACCGTGGCCGTTACGATCAAACCGTTCAGCTCTCGCTCGCACCCGGCATCGGCAAACATTCCATGATCTCAATCGAATCACCCGGGAAGATCGAGAAGTGAGCATGATCCACAAAAATCCTCGCCGCCGCTTCATGCGATTCGGCTTGGACGATAACGTAGGCCGTATCCTTATTGACAAGATCGGAGATGCCGTCTCTTCCTACGCGCTTCGTTTTCCCCAATGGAGATCCAAAGTCGATGATGGAATCCTGATGCTTCTTCACCCACTCGCCCCATGCCTGCATCCCGCGCTGAACGAGCTCCTGGCGCTTTGAATCTTCGTTCGCATCCCATTTGGCCTTTTCGGCCGAGGTAGCTGAACCAATAAAAATCGCAAGGAATCTCTTCATCACTGTCCTCCTAAGGTCTGCGAGCCATTCGCGCTGAGGACACGTTAACAACAGGACCGCTCATCGTCACCCACGGAACTTTCGTTTAGAACGAACGCTCAGTTATTTCTTTTCACCGGCAGCGTGCGGAGAACTCGGCACTCTGGGCGAAACCGCGGACGACTTGCTCGCGACTCAAAGCGCCCGTGTTTAGCCCTGAGGTCCACGCGGAATGACCGGCTTCCTCCGGTTCGCGGTCAAGAAAGCCACGGTAGAGCTGGAGGACATAGGTGCTGTTGTCGGCACTTGCACGGCTTAAGGCTTCGACCGAAAGCGCGATACCAACGGAGAGTTCCGCACAGCTTGACGAATGCGACCAGGCTTGCAACCCTGCCGCATCGGGCTCTCTCCCTAAGAGATGGCGATAGAGACTCGCCACAACTGCTTCTCTGGGGACGAAAGAAGGTGCTTGCAGAGTGGGCGCAACAAAGCCAGGAGGCCAAACATAGCCGATCACGCCTTCGTTCGTGTAGCCAGCGGCGGGTCCTTCCTGATCACTCGTCGAAGCGAGATGCTGCACACCTTTTGCCGAGCGAATCAGCGGTAGCATGCCGGCTTCGGGAGCGCCGCTCACATAGCCCAAAATTCCGTCGACGCCTTTTCCCTCGCATCCGGCGTCCCGCGAAAGAAAATGATAGCCCTCTTGATGACAACGATAGAGCGGCGCTCGGCCCGCGCCACCTTCACTCGCCAGCGCAAACACCGCGCCCTCGAAGTGAAACGCGCCGGTTCCCTCAGTCGGATTCGCCGAGTAAAGGTGATCGCCATTCGGATGAAAGAGACGGTAGATCGTCGTAAATCCAGGGCCTGAAGGAGTTACGTTTACGCCACCTTCTAAAGAGATCGTGAGATTGCGAAATGAGAGACCCATATGCGCCGTTCCCTCGCCGTGCTGGACGAGCTCGGGATTCACATTAAATGAAATCAAACGGTACGTCGCCGGATCGCGCGAGAGTCCGCTGTAAATCTTCGGGTGCTGAGCCGCCATGTCAGCGATGGCGTTCAAAAGATTCTGCGGAGTGATCTTGAAGCCGAATGTCTTAAACCCCTTCCAAGGCTCCGGTTGGAAAGGATGAGTACCTGCGAATGCCGTCGCGTATTTTCCGTTAATTCCCAATGTCGTTCCGATGATGGCGTCTTGCGAGCCGCCCTCCCATCCATCGATGAGAATGGTCTCTGCACCCTGGCTTTTGCGGTGATCATAAATCGGAACGCCATACCAGAATTCACTCCCGCTCACCTCATCACGAAAGCGGTAATTGATCGTCGCATACGCGTACGTCTGTGGCTCTTCCGCGTGTGCTGTCGGAACTTGCATTTCGAGCGAGTAAACGAGTGTCTTTCCGTGAGCAAACGGGCGCGGCGCCTGATCTCCCGAATAATAAAGAGGTGCTGCCAACGGAAAGAGACTCTGACCCGAATACTTCAAACTCTCTGAATGAAGAAGAAGCCCAATCACTCCATTTTCAGCCTGGAAGGCAGCCGATCCGTACCAGTCCGCATGAAGGCCAATCTGCGAAGCTAATTTGTTCTGTGGATAAAAGCCTGTGAAGTCGCCGGCGTTCCAAGGGAGCGGTGTATAGACGTTTCCGCCAGGCGCAACCGGCTGGCCCAGCTGAACACAAAGTTCGTTTTGGGGACAACCCGGCTTTCCATCCGGCTTCGCTTGGCCGGGCGCGATCATCGCTCTGACGAGATCAAAATCGTGCGGTTGCCGGTAGATGATGTTCGGATCGCCGCTGAGCGAGGCACTCACTTCGGCATTCAAACCCTGAGGGAGTGATGAATCGCCAGCTGTCTTGAAAGCGCTGCAGTTCTGAAACAAAAGAAGGAGAGCGCTCAATACCGAAAGTTCGAGAGCCGGAATACGAGATGAAAAGAACCGTTTCATTTTGAGAACTCCCCGCTCGATCACGCCAATTCAATGAGACAACAGCCAACAAACTTTGCAAGCGTACGGCCTGATTAAATGTGGCTAAACGCAAGCCCCAGGGACAAAGTTCAGCGAACTGTCGAAAGATTTATCAAATCGAGCACTGAGCGATGGAGAGTCAGAGGATGTACAGAAATGCGATCTTTTAAGCTGACGTTAACTTGCAAATTGGGCGTAGTGAATGGTGCGACCGGTTTTTCG
>SXSP01000002.1 GCA_005792225.1 Bdellovibrionales bacterium
AGAATCTGAAAAGCTTCGGACCCCGGCTTAAACGTCACGGGATTCTGTCGATTCGGAAGATAAAATCTCTCCTCGGTTGCGGTCAGTTCAGAGTCGCGGAAGTCACCCTTCATCCGCGCCTTGGCGAGACCTACCACGGGAATTTCGGTGCGTCCAATTTCCTTTAGGACTTCCATCGCGATTCCGAGTTGCCCCTTACCCCCGTCGATCACCACGAGTTGCGGATCCTCGTATTCGGTGTGAGCAAATCGGCGCGTCAGCACTTCACGCATCGACTCGAAATCATTCGGCCCCTCGACCGTGCGAATGCGGTAGCGTCGGTACTGATCTTTGTTGGGCGCACCGTCTTCAAACACGACCTGGCTCGCCACGGTCTCTCGCCCTTGGAAATTTGAAATATCGAAACACTCGATGCGCGTGGGAATCTGCGGAAGCTTGAGTCGCTCTTGGATTTCTTCAAGGCCGCGCTTCTTCGCCTCCGACTTGTTCACGTAATCGGCGAAGTGGCTCTTCGCATTCGAGTTCGCCATATCGAGGAGCCGGTGACCCGCTTCGTGCGTGGGGAAACGGACCCGCACGTCATGACCTCCCCGCTCCTTGAGAACGGCCTCGAGGAGTCGCATGAGATCGTTTCCGAGATCCACGGGCAGAAGAAGTTCATCCGGAATGAAGTTGTCCTCGTAGTACTGGTTGATGAACGACGTGAGCCATTCCCGAACGTCCTCTTCGGGCGCGTTTGGATCAAGAAGCGGAAGAAAGTGCGATCGTGTTCCGATCACCCGGCCCGAACGAATGTGGACGGTCTCGAGGAGAGTTCCCGCCTCCGAGCCGTGGAATCCCACGACGTCTTGATCGATTTCGCTCGTGTCGTTGACGACGGCCTGACGTTCAAGAATTTTCTTGATCGCCTCGATGCTATCGCGCGCTTTCGCCGCCGCCTCGAAGCGCTCTTCCGAAGCCGCCTGCTTCATCTTCTTGGTCAGATCACGAACGACCGTCTTATCGCGACCCCGCAGAAACGCCACCGCCGCGCTGATGTCTTCTTTGTATGCTTCCTCGGTAATATAAGCCGTGCATGGCGCCGTACAACGACCGATCTGATGGGTCATGCAGGGACGTTTACGCGAATTAAAGAACGCATCCTTGCAGTCACGGATTTGAAAGGTGGAATTCAAAAATCGAATCGTTCCCCAAACCGCCGCTCCGCTCGTATACGGACCGAAGTAGAGTGAGCCGTCCTTTTTTACCTTACGGGCGAGATAAAGCCGCGGAAATTTATCCGACATGCTCACGCGGATGTACGGATACGCCTTATCGTCCTTGAGTCGGATATTATAGCGTGGCCGGTGCTTCTTGATGAGCGAAGCTTCCAGCAAGAAAGCTTCGACCTCCGTACCCGTCAGGATGTAATCAATCTTTTTGATTTGTTTAACGAGAAAACGCGTCTTCGGACTGTGATCGCGCGAATCCGTCAAATAGCTGCGAACGCGCGACCGGAGACTCTTCGCCTTGCCGACGTAGATGATCTTCTCGGCCGCGTTTTTCATCAAGTACACGCCGGGAGTTTGCGGGAACTCCTTGACCCTCTCTTTTAAGAGATCCATTTGCGTGTAAACGCCGAGCGTACCCGGAAGCGAATCACCCTTTGGGGCTTCCGCACCGTCTTTTGCTTTGTCGCCGGATTTTTCGTCTTTCGGGTCGCTCATGTTGAAATCCTCTCGACTAGGCCGAATCGCCTCCGCTCTCGGTGACCTTCGTCATCTCCTGATCCACGTTTCCGTCAAGCAGACTCAGCTGTACCAGCTCCAGGCGCTTCACATCGTCTCTCAACTTCGCCGCTTCTTCAAACTCAAGCTGCTCGGCCGCCGTTTTCATCTTCTTGCGAAGACGCGCGATTTCCTTGTCGATCGCCTTCGGATCCTTGAGGTACTCGGCCTTCGGAGCCTCGAGAACTTTGAGATCCGCCTTCTTGAAGCCGGGAATCGGCGCCGCCGGAGCAAGACTCTCGTAGATATTCAGGACACTCTCGCGAATCCGTTTCTTGACGGTCGCGGGCGTGATTCCGTTTGCCTGGTTGTACTCCTCTTGAATCTTGCGGCGACGATTTGTCTCATCGATCGCCTTCTGCATCGATTCGGTAACGGAGTCGGCATACAAGATGACCTGACCCTCAGCGTTCCGTGCGGCACGACCGATCGTTTGGATCAGCGAGCGCTCCGATCTCAAGAAACCCTCTTTATCCGCATCGGTGATCGCGACGAGACTCACTTCCGGAATATCGAGTCCCTCACGAAGCAAGTTGATGCCGACCAAGACATCGAACGTGCCAAGGCGCAAATCGCGCAAGATTTCCACCCGCTCCACCGTGTCAACATCGCTGTGCAAATAGCGCACCTTGACGCCGTTGTCGGTCAAATAATCGGTCAGCTGCTCAGCCATACGCTTGGTCAGTGTGGTGATCAGCACCCGCTCGTGTTTGTCAACACGGATGCGGATTTCTTGCAGCACATCGTCGACCTGGCGGCTTGCCGGCCGGACCTCGAGCTGCGGGTCGACCAGCCCGGTGGGGCGAACCAACTGCTCCACCACCTGCCCGGCATGGTCTTTTTCCCACTGAGCCGGGGTGGCGGAAACAAAGATAGCCTGACGCATGCGGGACTCGAATTCCTCAAACTTCAGCGGCCGGTTATCCAAGGCGCTGGGCAGACGAAAACCGTATTCAACCAGGGTGGTCTTGCGCGCGCGGTCGCCGTTGTACATGCCGCCAAACTGGCCTATCAGCACATGGCTTTCGTCCAAGAACATCAGGGCATCTTTGGGCAGGTAGTCGGTGAG
>SXSP01000018.1 GCA_005792225.1 Bdellovibrionales bacterium
CTCACGCGGATCGCGAATACTCCCCTCGACGCTAAAGGCGATCAGAAGCCCCTCGCGGCCGAAGAGCGCGCCTGGAAAATTCCGGCCGAAATGCTCGTCTCGATGGCGCCCGACGTGGGCACGTCGACGAACTTGAATCCGGCGATGGACGGAAAAATCTTCGGTGCCCCCGTCGTCACCGACTGGGAAGCCGACCTCGGCGTCAAAGATAAAAAGACACCTGACCTCGTTCCCGGCGAAGAAAAGTCGGATCGGTTCCTCCGATTCGAAATCGCCGAGTGTAACGTTATGTCTTGCGTGGGTTCGTACGGAAAAATGCGCGACTTCCTCGGCATCCCCGTTCTCCCGCTCATGACCGTGTACGACTTCTTCGTGAAGCGCGCTCATGACCAGTTCTTCTATGATCTCTACTGGAAGTCGGCGTTCATCCTCGTTGGAACTCCCTCGGGAGTTACATTGTCGCCCGAAGGTGCGCAGCACGGTTGGAAATCTGATTTCCAGATTCCGAACCAGATCACTTGGGAGCCCTTCTTCTGCTTGGAGCTTGACTGGATCTTGAGCGAATCAATCCGTCTGCATATGACGGCACAGGATGACGGCCGCACGGGCGTCTTCATCCGCGGCGTCACTCGCGGTGTTGAACAAAAAATGTTTGCTCAGTACCTGAAGCGCCAGATGCGTTTTAAGGCCGATCAGTCCCAACCGCTTCACCCCGCGGGCCTCGCGCTCGAGGGAGCAGTCGACGAATCGCAAGTCGCGAACGTCAGCGAAGAAGACATGATGGAACAGGTTCGCCAAGACGTGCTCGCGGGCGCCTACTACCTCGTCGACTACCGGGGTTATGCGGGCTACGAGCCGGGCGACAACGTCGTGAACATATTCGCGATGGGGGCGCTCGGAACCGAGGCTCTTAAGGCGTCGGATGAGCTCTTGAAGCGTGGCATTTATGCAAACGTCATCATGGTGACAAGCCCAGATCTCCTCTGCGGAATTCAAGCGCACAACAACGATCACCAGCTCTTGAAGGAGCGTCTCGGTATCGATGGCTCGCTCGTGCTTCAAGCCACAGCCGATGGCCAAGCGGGACCGGCGGACGTCATGACGCTTTCGGGTCGTCGCGTTCCGATGGTGAGCGTTCACGACGGCGAGCCGGGCCTTCTCGACAATTTGGGAGCGATCGTCGGCGTGAAGCAGGAAGCCCTCGCGGTCCGCAAGCACTCGCGAAGCGGAACACCGAAGGACATCTATGCTTACCACCACATTGATGCGGCTTCGGTCGTTGAGGCGTGCGGTAAAGCGCTCTCGGAAACCGCGCTCGAAACAATCCGCGTGAGCCCTCGCGTGATCGCGCAGGTCGCAGGCGAGCAGAGCACGGGCGGTTTCGTCAACTGGCGTGAACTCTGGCCTCCTAGCAATCCCAGCGAGCATCACTGATCATGATCGGGAGCCCGAGCTTAAAACTCCCGTTTGACGGAGAACTGAGCCGGGCCCCGAAGAGGGAATTCGAAGAAACGATCCTCTTCATTCATCACTTCGGTGGTGGCAAGCGAACGAGCTTACGCCACCGAAGATTCGTCGGCGGACTTGGATTTGATTCCGTCAGTTTTACTCTCAACTACAATCACATGAATCCGCTGAAGGCGTTGCCCATCAGCAGCGATCTCGCGTTCGGCGCCCGTCATCTCTGGACGGAGCAAATCGAGGCGATGCTCAATGCCATTCCCGGAAAGAAAATCATCTATTCATTCTCGATGCCGTCCAATAGCGCTTTCGAAGCCATCGCGCGAAGGCACGCGGAAGATGTCGTCGCGGTCGTTTGCGACGGCGGACCATTCTTAAAGCTTGTGCAATGCACATGGAACCTTTACCAGCACGAGTACGAGATCAAGAGCAAGATCCTGCGCGCGGGGTTCACGGCGATTGGACTTCTCATGCAAGGCCCGGGAACGTCCTTTGATTTGAAGGAAAAATTGGCGGCGATCCCCGCGGGATTTCCCGTTCTCTCGATTCGCGGGACCGAAGATCCGCTCGTTCCCGAAGAAGCAATCGATGAATTTCTTGAATGCATGCCTCAATTGGCTCTCAAGACGCTGACTCTCGACGGCGGCGAGCATTTAGATGGCTTGAAGCGATTCGCGAATCTCTATGAGTCCACGGTTGCCGAGTTCCTATACGAAGCGGCCGGTAACGTCCGCTGAGGGCTGCGAGTCGAAAACCGCACTCCTGCTTAGATTTTCATCGCGACCGTGAGCCCCTCTCGAGTCGGCACGATGACGGAGACGTACTTCGACTTATCGGCGATCATCTCGTTGAATTTTCTCATCTCTGACCATTGGCGCATGGAACACGAGTTGGGTTTTTCGTCTTCGACGATGTTTCCACCGAGGAGAGTGTTATCAGCGACAATTAAACCACCCGGGCGGACCATGCGTGAGGCCCATTCAAGATACTCGACGTAAGCACTCTTGTTCGCATCAATAAAAACGAGATCGAAAGGCCCCTTAGCTTCGAGTTCCGTGAGTTTATCGGCGGCTTCACCCTCGAGGATTGAGACGCGGTCATTCACTCCGCACTCTTCAAACGCTTTACGCGCCATGCGAACGCAATCGTGATCACGTTCGACGGTGTAAAGGTGGCCATCGACGGGAAGCGCGCGCGCGATCCAAACGCCGGAGTAGCCGAAGAGGGTCCCGATTTCGACGGCGTTACGCGCGCCGATCATGCCGATCAGGAGTTGCATGAAGCGGCCTTCGGCGGCGCCGATATTGATTCCCCATCGACCCGCATCGACC
>SXSP01000019.1 GCA_005792225.1 Bdellovibrionales bacterium
AGCAGCCTCGCGCGTGAGATCCGTGCTGAGGCGTACACTGTCTCCTGACTTTGCTCGCATCTGCGAGCGCTTCTTCTTTTGGGGATTTCGTCTTGCAACTTCGAAGTCGAGTTCGCGTTGGGTGTGGGTTTCGGCGAAGGTGATGAGTTCCTCGATGTTTTCCGCGGTGAGAGCGGAGAGCATGCGGCTTGCCAGAAATGGCGAGATGCGGCCGTGGCGAATGGCTTGTGAGAGATGCCGGAACTCCACTGATTTTTTAGCTACGGCTTGGAAGGTGTAGGCTGTGGATTCGCTTAAGCCCAGATATGTTCGTGCGTAGAGAAAGAGGCTTGAGCAACGGAAGGTCTTGTACGCCTTTGTTCTGCAGATGTCTTCCAGTGCTGCGACGAGAACCGCTGATACTTTTTTGAACGAGCGAGAAGCGGCGAGCGCACGGTCGTGAAGATGTTGGTGAGTGGCTTTCATTTGGTTGCACCTCCATTGCGGAGGTGAAGCTACCACGGGTTTTTGGGAGGGCTTGCGCGCTAGTGGCGAGACGCTCGCTCGGCACAGTCGTAATCGCGTTGTGCGAGCCACTCGGACCCTTTTGCGGGCACACGAAGGTTTTTCGAATCGCGCGCCTTGCGCGGGCGAGCCTCGCTCAAGCGAGGCGGGTCGGAAACTCGGTCAAGCACAAACTTTCGCGACTAGGAAGAATTCCGTTTGCACAGAACTTCGTCCTGCAGTCCAACATCAATTCTCTAGCGCACCAAGAATTCTGCTTGCACAGAATTCCAGGCTAACTCGCGGCACAGGCGCCCAGCACAAACCCGCGCGCGCGCCTGCTTGCACAGAATCCGCACCCAAACCCTCAGCGCGAAATCACCATCGACGGTGAGCCCACTGACTTCAAACCATACTTGCTCTCCAGCTCTCGCATGATTTCCTTCTTCAGGGTTTCCTTCTCCATCTTCTCGCAGTCTTCGATGGTCGTTTGCAGGACGAGGTACATGACCGACACCCCGAACGCTCCGACGACCGCGACGCTCAAGACGGCGGGATTTGCGTAGGTCAGGCCGAGGGCTGCGAGTTGGGCGGCGATGCGCGCCGAGGCGCCGGATTGGTTCAGTGCGAGCATCGCGGGCATCAGAACAACTTGCGAGTAGCTGACGGCGCGTTGGACATCTTTGATGTCTTGGCAGGAGAGGCCGAAGGCGCCGTCGAAATCGGCCGATGCCGCGAAGAACATCGGAGAGTTGCCATCTCCGACGGCAACGCAACCGTTATCGTAGAAGAGGCCGCTTGCCTCTGCCTTTCCGCTGGAGAGAGTGAGAACCGCAAACGCTAAAAAAAGAAATGCTTTCATGAACCACCTACTTGGAAAAGAGGGTGAACCGCTTCCGTGCCACTTCAATTCTCGGGCCGGACGAACTTGTCGCAGAAACCTGCGTGGAGGGCGCTCGAGTTGTTTGTCCGGTCCAGAAACCCGGATCTCGATCCAAACTCGTTGAAACGGACGCGCGATCGAAATAGAAATGGGGGATGAACAACGCGAAGAAGCCCCATATTCATCTCACTCAAGATTCACGTTACGAGAGGGTCATTGTTTGCGGTTCTCCGGATCGCGCAGCGGTTTTCGCGCAGGCGCTCGAGAATCCGGTGCTCGTTGCGAAAAATCGGGAGTACCACTCGTATCTCGGTCAGTATGACGGCGTCTCGATTCTCGTGACATCGCATGGTGTGGGGAGCGCGGGCGCGGCGATTTGCTTTCAAGAGTTGATCGACGTCGGTGCGAAGGCGATGATTCGGATCGGCACGGCGGGTGGTCTCTACGATGAAACTCGGATAGGTGACATTGCGGTTGCGACTTCGGCCGTTCGTAAGGACGGCGTATCGAACCTCATGGTGCCGACGGCCTACCCGGCGGTTGCCTCGCGCCAGATAACGTCTCACCTCATAGCGGCGCTCGAGGCGAAAAACATTGATCACCGGGACGGCGTGGTTGTGACGAGTGATCTCTTTTATCCGGGTCCCATGGGTGATGACCTTGAGCTCTTCGCCCGTGCGGGGGCGATCGCGGTTGAGATGGAATGCTCGACACTCTTTGTAATCGGAGCTCTCCGCAAAATTCAAACGGGTGCCATGCTCGTTCTCGATGGGAATCCTCTGAAGTGGTCGGAGGGGCATTACGATCCGAATCCTGAGAGGTTGAAGTCGTCGATGACCTCATGTTTGCTCGCTGCGCTCGAAACTCTTAAGAGCGTGAGGCTTGGATGACCAAGTTTAAAAACATCCTCGTTCTCGCCGCGATGGTTGAAGAAGAGCGGTCTCTTGCGCAAGCGCTCTCCGCTTATCCCAAAAAAGAGGTCGTCCTCGGGCGAGGCGTGCCCGCGAGAGTCGCGGAGTATTTCGTCGGTTCGCGGGAGGTCATGGTCGCGCAATCGGGAATCGGGCCGGTCAATGCGGCCGTGACGCTAGCTATGATCCTCGAGCATCGAACTGTGGATGCCGTTTTTCTTTTAGGTGTCGGCGGTTCGATCGTACCTGATCTTGCGATCGGGGATCTCGTGGTCTCGAAAAAGATTCTGCAGCACGATTATTTTGCCTCTCACGAATTTGGCAGTCCGAGAATGAGGGCGGGAGATATCATCTTCACGGCCGACGAGGCGAAGGATTACGTCGCCACTCTCGAGGCCGATGAGGCGTTGATCCAAATGATTGCGGAGGCGATCCCGGCGGAGCATCTGAAGTTCGGGACCGTCGTTTCAGGAAACGAGTTCGTCGGGACTTTGAAACGAAAGCAGGAGTTGCGGGCCCTGCACCCGGACGCAATTTTGGTTGAAATGGAAGCGGCGGGAGTCGCGCAGGTGGCAAGTCGGGTGGGCCTTCCCTTCGTCGTGGTTAAGACGGTCTCGGATCGGCTTCACGCCGATGGGACGATCGAGGCCGATTTCAGGGCCTGCCTGGATGCGGCCGCAAAGAACGCGGCGGCCGTCCTACACCAAATCCTGAATCACGGAATTTAGAGGAAGACCGAGGGTCTAGAGCCTCTCTAAACCGTTTTGAGCGGGCATCGATCTTGCTTTTCGGACGATGGACGGACGATGGACGGACGCTGAGCGGACGTTTTCGATGTCCGGGAGAGAAGCCGTGCCCTGCCTTATCGCCATCATTTTATCTTTAGTCACGGGTTTCGCGTGGGCGGATCCAGTACCGCTTCATCCGAAGATTTGCGTTTATTCGAGCGCTTACTACAAGATCTCGGGCTCGGCACTTCGCTCGCAAACGCTTCAGAGATCGCACGATATGGCGTTTGAAGACGAAAGCTTTCGTCAATTCAAAATGCTCTCGGCGAAGGATGAGGTCGAACTCGTCTCCGAGCTTGAAACCGCGGCGGCACAAGGGTGTCGCGTGATCGTGGGTCTTCACACGAGCCGCGAGTGTTTGATCGGTGGGCCGACCGCGAAGAAGCACGGAATGACGATCGTTTCACCGACCTGCGCGCACGACGAGGTCTCGAAATTTTCACCTCACATCTTCGTGGGCGCGGGTTCGATTCAAGACTTCTCAATGGCCGTCGCAAATCAGGTCGAGCGAATGGTTTCGAATCGAATCTCGGAAAATGTTTTGGTGATTTCGCAGGCTGGCGATGTTTTCAGCAAGAAAAGTTTAGAGACCCTTCAGTCGAAGATCTCACCTTCCATTCCGCTAAAAATCTTTGTGGCCAACCGTGCTGGCGAATTGCCGGCAAAGCAGTTAAAAGAAATTCGCGATCTCAAGGGGAGTCGGGCGTTTGTCTTCGTCACGTATCCTTTGATCGCGGCCTCCGTTCTCGGTCAGCTCGAAGCAAACGGAGAAAAGTTTGAACGAGACAGTTTGGTCGGGAGTTCCTCTTGGACGTTTGATCTCTCGCTTCTGAAGATTCGCGCTTCCGCGATCGCGAGCTTCAAGAATGCGTGGATGCCCGAACCATTTCGCGCGGAGGACTTCGAAAAAAGTGAGTTCTCGCGCAAATATAAGCAGAAATTCGGCGAGACTCCGCTCGGATTTCACGTGATTTCCTACGATCTCACGCGAATGGCGATTCAATGTTTCCGGAAGTCCGAACTCATTCGAGATTTTGATCGGGAGTTTCAAAAGTGCATGACGGCGGGCG
>SXSP01000177.1 GCA_005792225.1 Bdellovibrionales bacterium
CACGCGCGCCGCCCGCCGCCCACACCCCTGACCCAACCAAGGTCCAAATTTCTCGCGCTACCATCATCACTTGCGGGGGAATCTCCGAATAGGACAGCGTATGGATATCAAGGGGCTTGTCAGAAATGTGATTCCCTTCGCGCCGCGGGTGAAGACCGAGCAGGCGGCGCAGACGCATTCGAAGACCGATGCTTCGAATGATCGCGAGGGGAATGGGCAGTCGGCGGGTGAGGAGCAGAAGCGTCGTCACCATACGCCCGAGGAGATCCAGGAGATCATTAAGTATCTTGAGGGGCTCGCGGGGGTGAAGGACAATGGCCTCACCGTGCGGCTCTCTTCGAATGACGGGATCAACGTCATCCTCGTCGAGGATCGGCAGTCGAAAGTGGTGCGGCGGATTCCGGAGTCGGAATTTGGCCTCGTGATGGCGAATCGCGAGAAGAAAAGCGGCCACCTCCTCAATAGAGCACTCTGAAATCGGCACGGGATTTGTTACTCCTCCCAAGGCGAGCGCGTTGTTGCGCTATCGCGGAGCTGAGGAGGCGAACGTGTCGAAAGTTTGGACGGTCCTGAAAAGCCTTCTTGTCACTTTTTGCGCAGCGACCATGATCACCGGCGCGACGGCGGCGAACGCATCCGTCATGGAGCTGCCTCGCGATCCGCACGCTGACATTCCTTTGAGCGAGAAGCTGACTTATCAGGAGCTTGAGCGGCAGATTCATTATCTTGCGCGGAACGTGGAGTTTGATCTTCACCACGGTTACGGTGAGGAGTACGCGGCCTTGAGGCTCTTGGATTTGGCGCAAACCACGGCTCAGAGATTTGATCAGTATTCGACGCCGACGCAGATGCGGTTTTTGAATTCGGTGATGATGGTGTTCGTCAGGGATTTTGATTTCCGCAGGCCTTACATGGAGAAGGGGCGCGTTTACGATAACGCCGGAAATCGCCAGTCGCGGGAATTCGCCGTTCGCTCGGCGAAGGCTGTTGCGCTCGCGATCTCGAAGCTTCCGCCTCAGGCGTCGGTCATTGAGATCGAATTTCCGCGTCAGCATACCAAGTCGACTCCGGCGAGACTCCTCGAATCTTATTTACGTGATCTAAAATCGGAGAGACAGACGGGGCGGCTTCCGTTCTTTGATGGCGCTCTCGAAGAAACGCTCAAAGAGCGAGTGGCGGAAGCTCATCACAAAGAGGGCCTCGGGTGGAAAATCATGGACCAGTTTTTCACGCGTAAACCATCGCGCTCGTGCCAGGCGGCTTTTCACTAAACCAAGGGCCGTAATCAGCGTCAAAAATCCAGCGTTCTTTGCGATCTCCTGAAGTGAATTCAGGGAGTTATCGCTCTTGTCGGAAATGGTCTAAGCCAACTTATTGGCTCACTGTTTCATTTCGCCGTCTGCCAGAATAATTGAAGGGATAGAGTTTGATTTCGGAGAAGGTCAGGAGGACCGACCATGCCGATTTCTTTCGGCGGGATTAACACCGGGTTGCCACCCAACATCGTCGATCAATTGATCGAGGTTGAGAAGCTGCCCATCAAAACCATGCAAGCGACCAAGGAAAAAACCGAGGCGCGCATGAAGCTCGTGACGGATCTCGAGAGCAAGGTCTCCGAGATTCGCAAGGGCTTGAGCGAGCTCGCGAGCACGCGTGGTTTCTCGGATATCAAACTCATCTCGGGTGATCCCAACGTCATTCAGGGTACGGTTGATCCCGCGAACTACACGGCGGGAAGCTGGAACGTTGAAGTCGTGGAGCTCGCGCAGAAAGCCGCCGCCGTGACGAACGGTTTTCCCGATAAAGATAAAACGGAAGTGGGCGTCGGTTACTTCCGGTTCGTTACGCCTGAAGGTGATAAAGACGTTTACATCAACGGGAAGAACAACACTCTCGAAGGTGTCGCGCAGACGATCAATCAGGCGAAAGTGGGCGTTAGGGCTTCGGTCATCAATGATCGTAAGGAGCCCGATGCTCCGTTCAAGCTCATTCTCTCTTCGGATGGGTTGGGTGCGGATAGCGATATCGAATATCCGCGCATCTACATGCTCGATGGCGATCAAGACATTTACTTCGACTCGGATAAGCCGGCGAAAAACGGTGTCGTGAAAGTCGACGGGGTTGAGTTTGAAATCGCGGATAATTCGTTGAAAGACGTCATTCCGGGAGTTTCGCTGGATCTCAAGACCGCGGCGCCCGGCCGTTCGGTGAACGTCACGATCAAAGAAGACATCGAAATCGTCAGCGGAAAGATCAAGACCTTCGTTGACGGGATGAACGGTGTGCTCTCGTTCATTCAGCAGCAAAACAAGATGGACAAGAACACCGACACGTCGAAGACGCTCGGTGGAGACGGGATGCTCAGAAGCGTTGAGCAGCGAATGCGCGCGCTCGTGCAGAATCCGCAGTACGGAGTGAAAGGGAACATCACTCTCTTGAGTCAAGTGGGCATTCAGTTCAACCGAACCGGCACGCTCGATTTCGATCAGAAGAAATTCAACGCCGTTCTTCAGGCGAACCCCGACGCCGTTCAAAAGTTTTTCGTCGGCGACGGATTCGCCACGGGGTTCGTGAGCGCGGTGAAACGCGAGATCGGGAATCTCCTCAACCCCGCGTTCGGGCCGATTTCCAATCGGACGAAAGGTTTGAAAAACAAAATCGATCA
>SXSP01000178.1 GCA_005792225.1 Bdellovibrionales bacterium
AGTGCCGCGGGTGACCTCGGGGGATCTTATCCTAGCCCCAAGGTGATCAAGCTCCAGGGGACCACGGTCTCGTCGGCTCAGCCCCTCGCAGGCCAACTTCTCTTGTTTGATGGATCGACGATCGCTCCATCCTACGTCGGATTCGCGAGCTTGCGAAATGCATCGGGCGCGCTCCAATTCTCTTCGGCCTGCACCGCCGGTCAGACTCTCTCTTTCAATTCCATGACTGACACCTTCACTTGCGCCAACATCACGATCGCTTCAACTCAGGTCACTGGTCTTGGCACCGCCGCAACGAAAGACGTGGCCACGAGCGGAAACGCGAGTTCCACGCAGCTCGTCGTCGGCGGTGATTCGCGCCTTACCGATTCACGGACCCCTTCCGGCTCGGCCGGTGGTGATCTGACGGGATCGTTTCCGAGCCCCACGCTCGTACCCACGGGAGTCGCGAGCGGAACATACACGAAGCTTTCTGTCGATACGAAGGGCCGCGTGACCGGTGGATCGTTACTCTCCGCAGCAGATATTCCTGATCTCGGATGGTCTAAGATCACGAGCGGAAAACCGACTACGCTTGCCGGCTATGGTATTACAAATGCGGTTGAAAATGCGGGCGGGATTCCGAGCTTCTCCGCGGGCCTCGATGCGGCTCGTCCCTCGAGCGGCACTGCCGGGCAACTCTATGTCGCGACCGACACAAACAAAATATATAGAGACAACGGCTCCGCATGGACGCTCGTCGCGTCTGCCATCGGATCCGGCGGCACGGTCACGGGAGTGACGGCCGGAACCGGTCTCACCGGCGGAACGATCACGGGCAGCGGAACTTTGAATGTCGACGTGGGTACTACGGCAAACAAGATCATTCAACTCGACAGTTCGGCGAAACTTCCCGCGGTCGACGGATCTCAATTGACCAACTTGCAACTTCCGCCTTTTTCGAACATGCAGGTCTTTGATTCGACGACAAATTGGACTCCGCCGACGAACGTTAAAAAAGTCTACGTCCAGATTTGGGCGGCTGGTGGGGGCGGAGGTGGCGGCAACCTCGGTCTAAGCAATGGTGGCGCGAGCGGTGGTGGAGCTGGCGGTTACGCATCAGGCATTTACACTCTCACGGGAACGACGGCGATTTCGATTACGGTTGGAACCGGAGGAACGAAGGGTGCCCTGAACTCGGCAGGCTTAGCCGGAGGAAATTCGAGTTTCGGTTCCTACGCGGCGGCGACGGGCGGAGCGGGTGGCGTAGCTGGTGGAACTCTCCCGATTGTCGGCGGCACTTCGACAGAAGCGCTCTCCTTTCCGGGGGGGCCCGGTCTTCCGCCCATGGGCGTAATCGGCGGAGCAGGTGGAGTCGCTTTCGGAGGATCGCCGGCACCGGGATCCGACAGCGGATCCGCCGCGGCAACCGGCGGCCTCACTCCGGGATGTGGTGGCGGAGGCGGCTTCGGAAATCTGACGAGCGCCTCTACGGGTGGAAACGGTGCAGGCGGCAGAATCGTCGTCTGGTGGTAAACGACTCACGCCTCGACGAGGCGACCGATCATCGTCACTAAATCAACGGGGTTGATCGGCTTTGGAAGATGATCGTTGCAACCCACGTTTAAGCACTTCAGTCGGACCTCCGACATCGCGTGCGCGGTGAGAGCTATGATCGGTCGATCGTAACCGTTTTCGCGAAGTTTCTGGGTGGCCGTGTATCCGTCCATGAGAGGCATCTGGATGTCCATGAGCACGACGTCGTGTTGACCCGCCAGCGCCTTTTCGATTCCTTCAGCGCCGTTATCGGCGACCTCAACGCCTGCGCCTCGGCGAGAGAGAATCTGCCAAATCAGCGCCTGATTATCAGGAGAATCGTCGATCACGAGGACGTTGAAGCCGTCCATGCGCAGCTCGCTCTCGGCCAATTGAGGGGCGCGTTGAGCGGGTAGAGGGATCGAAGGCACGGTTGCGGGTTTGAACTCGACCGAAATAAGGAAGGTGCTCCCCTTATTGCGTTCGGATTTCGTGAGTTGAACGTCACCGCCGAGCGCCTGCGCGAGTTTTCGCGACAGAGCTAGACCCAAGCCCGTTCCGCCGTACTTGCGCGTGATCGAGAGATCCGCCTGCGAAAAGACCTGAAACAGCTTCGCCGCATCTTGAGGGGAGATGCCGACACCCGTATCGGTGACCTCGAAGTGAACATGGGATGTGTCCGCGAACACTCTCGTGAGCACCGAGCCAAGCTTCGTGAACTTGATCGCGTTTCCGATCACGTTCGTGAGAATCTGCGAAAGGCGCACGGGATCAGTCATCATCGCATCGGGCACCGATGAGTCGATCTCGGATCGCAAGATAATGTCTTTTTGTTTGGCTTTAATCGCCAAAAGCGAGAGCACATTACGAACGATCTCGGTCGGCTTTGTCTCAATTGACTCAACCGAGAGATGGCCGGCCTCGACCTTGGAGAGGTCGAGAATGTCGTTGATGATGTGAGAGAGTTGCTGACCGTTTCTGGTGATGACGTCGATGAATGCCGAACGCTCCATCTCCGAGACGTTCGGATCACGCAAGAGATCGGCGAAACCGAGAATCGCACCGAGGGGAGTGCGAATCTCGTGCGACATGTTCGCGAGAAATGCGGACTTCAGGTGATTCGCACGCTCGGCTTCGGCCTTGGCGTTTTTCAGGGCCTCGCGTGTTCGCAATTCGTCATCAATATCCGTGTTTGTTCCGAGCCATTGAATGATGCGGCCTTC
>SXSP01000179.1 GCA_005792225.1 Bdellovibrionales bacterium
CGCGATGAGCGGGAAATTGAGCTTGCAAGACTGGGTCTCTTCGATGTCCTTCGCCCAACCATGATGGTCGGCGAGTGGATCGACCGAAAGGCCGATGACTTTGACGTTCCGTTTGTCGAACTCAGGCTTCAGCCGTGCGACCGTTCCAAGTTCAGTGGTGCAAACGGGCGTGTAGTCTTTCGGGTGAGAGAAGAAGACAACCCAGCTCCCCGCAGCCCACTGGTGGAAATCGAGTTTTCCCTCGGTGGTTTCGGCCTGAAAGTTGGGAGCGGGATCGTTGATTCGAAGTGCCATGAGCGGTCTCCTTTTTCTACGGTTTACGCAAGCCTAGAGAGGGAGAGTGCCTTCGGCAATGGCCGACAAGTCGCAGCACTCCCCGCTTTCTTAATAGATGGGCCCGAGCACGAGGCGCGGATCCGGGTAGAGGGCGAGGGCCTCATCTAAATACTTCGCGTTGACCGCGCCCGGCATGTCACAAACGTCAGGTCGAATGCGCGCGAGCTGGAAATGAAGGTGCGGATTCCAGCCGCCATTTTCATGCGACTCCCCCAACCATCCCAGCAACTCTCCCTTCGCGAAGCGCGTCCCCGGCGCGCGATGGCCGACCGAAGCGTGGCTGAGATGACCATGAAGGACCCACAAACGTTCATCGCCGATTTCGTGCTCGGTGATGACGGTTCCTCCGTAATCACCAGCCGCCGGATTGATTGCGGTCATATAAATGACACCTTCAAAAAACGCGTACACGGGTGTTCCGGCGGGAGCAGCTAAATCGACGCCCATGTGGATATCGCGCACGCCTTCTGGGCTCGCCGTAAAGAGTTCGGTGTTGTACATGCCCGGCCGACGTTCGTTGTATTTGCCCACGCCGAAGACCGAGTGCCTCACCCGCTCGGCATCATAGCCGCGTGAGAAATCGAACACTTCGTATTCGGAACTAAAAGGGATGACGGGCGAGAATTCATACGCTGAAAAATCGAGGGGCTTCATCCCCTTGTTCTGTTCTCATGGCGGAGCTTTGTCAGCTCCTTTTTCTCCTGATCCATTTGCCGAGTCTCAAAATGAGACGCTGCGCGCCTTTTAAGCAAACTCATAAAAGCATTTGATTGCAGAAGCTTACACGACTGGACAAACGTTTGTTTTAGGTTTTCGTTGTCTCATTTTAGGAATTCAAACATTCATTTGAAGTTTTTGAACTCGACGCCGATACTCAATTCATGTCAGATAAAAAACCAACTTCAAAATCAAACGCGACCGATTCGCGCGAGGCACTTCTGCAAGCCGCGGTTCAGGTCTTTGCCGAGAAGGGTTTCGCGGGCGCCACGGTCAAGGATCTCGCTGATGAGGCGGGCGTGAACGTCAGCCTCGTGAGTTACCATTTTGGCGGCAAAGAGGGACTCTATCGCAGCTGCCTCGAAGGCTTCGCTTCGGAACGACTTGAGTCAACGGAGCGGATTCTCTCGGCGCCGACTTCCAAGGAAGACTTTAGAGTTCGCCTCAAGCTCTTCGCCGAAGAGATGGTCGATATCTTTCAGCGCAATCGTCACACGTGCAAAATCGTGAACCGTGGAATTGACTCGCTCGATCCCGTGACGCTCGAGATTTTTAAGAGCGTCTTCTACCGGGTTTTCGGCGCTCTCCATGGATTCGTCGAATCGGCGCAGCGAAGCGGCTTCGTTCGTCAGGATTGTGACACCGAGATTTCGACGATTTTCATGTTCGGTGGTCTCATGCACATCAACCGCTCGCAGGATCTCGCGCGCGCATTGGGCAAACGTACGCTCGATGAACCCGTCTACAAAACACAAGCGATCGACCAGTGGGTCCGCAACAATACAGAGGGGATTTTCACACCATGAAAGCCATCTGCCTATTCACCATGATCTTATCCATCCTCATCGCCGGGGGCGCTTTTGCGCAAACGCCGAAGGAGCTGAAACCATCGGCACCCAAGGCTGCGACGGCTACGAGCGGAGGCCCAGCATTGAGCCTCTCGGAATTTCTTGGCCAAGTGAGCTCCAAGCATCAAGGCTACCAAGCGGCCGATCAGACTTCGAAGGCAGCCATGGCGGAGTCGGAAGCGGCCAAGCTCTTGTTCCGTCCTAATCTCGTCGGCGAAGCTCGAGCGTTCCAACACGGGCTCACCAATCCTTATGCCGATGACACATCAAAAGTGACGAACCGGGCGTACAACCTGGGTGTTGAGCAACAGACGAATTTCGGTCTCAGCGGAAAACTTCTCTTTAATCATAATGAGTACATCAATCCCGCGACCCAAGTCGGCCCGAGCTCGCAGTGGAAACCGGATTGGTTTTCTCTCGAATTCAGCCAATCCCTCTACCGCAATTGGAACGGCCGCGAGGCGAAGAGCCAGGCGGAGTTGATTCAATCAGGCGCTCTCGCCAAGGCGTTTAGCCAAAGCTACGCCACTAAACAATTATTGCTTGAGGCGGAGAGCAACTACTGGTCACTCGTTCTCGCTCGCGAGAACGTGGCAATGCAAAAAGACTCGGTTGCACGCGCCCAACGCATTCACGACTGGACGAGCCGCCGCGTTCGCTTGCAACTCGCCGATCGCGCCGAGGGGCTTCAAGCTTCCACGAACCTTCAGTCTCGCAAACTCGATTTAAAGACCGCCGAGGACCAGGAACGAGTGGCGGCACAGATGTTCAATAGCTCGCGCGGTGTCGTCGGCGATCAGGTCAATGAGACCCTCGCGACACTGACACCTGAGCTGATCGCGAGTTTTAACGTTCCGGCTCGCACCACTCAGCGCGATGACGTGAAGGCCGCCGAGTTCCAAGCGAAGTCAACGGCCGCAAACGCGCGCCTCGAGGGAGAAAAGAACAAGCCCAAGGTCGAACTCTACGGCTCACTCCCGGTCACAAAACCGCAAGAGCCGCCGGGCGGATCTGGCAACTTCATGTTCTTGAGCCAGCAACCCGGTACGACGATCGGTCTTCGTCTTTCGATGCCTCTCGACATCGGAACTCAGTCGCGAGTCAGAGAGGGCTATGCCGCCGAAGCTCAGGCTGCGGACTGGACCTTCCAACGCAAGTCTTTCGAAGAGGAACGCGACTGGCAGGATCTCACTTCGAAGTTCCGCGAGGCGAAAGAACGCTTAAAACTCTATACTGAACTCGAGAAGCAACAGAGCGAGAAGCTTAACTACGAGCGCGACCGTCAACAGCGCGGCCGCTCGACTTTACAACAAGTGATTTTGTTCGAAGCGGATTATCAACTGGCGCAATTGGGACGGCTCCGTACTCTCGCGGAACTGCTCACACTGAATGCCAACATGAAACTCTACGGGGTGTCTTATGAATCTCGCTGATCTCTCGATCAGACGACCAATTTTCATGACTTGCGTGGTCCTCTTGAGCCTCATCGCCGGTCTGATGTCGATGTCGCGTCTCGGGGTTGATCTCTTCCCCGACG
>SXSP01000020.1 GCA_005792225.1 Bdellovibrionales bacterium
GACAGAACGCAGCGGCATCGAACACCACTCCCAACACAGCGGGTTTCTTGGCGACTGCCATCGGCCGTATCGCAGAACGCGCAACAGCTAACGACACATGGTCGATGAACGCTCAGAAGATCCTTTGCAACTCGGTTTCGGGCGTACAGTAAGCCTGAGAGCTGGATTCGAAGATCTTAAAAACCAGGCCCAACGGCCTGGTTTTTTATTTTCATCCATCGAGTATGATCGTTCTCATGAAGAAAAAAAGCGAACTCGTTCTTCTGCTTGGTACCCTCGCTACCGGATTTCTTGCGGTCGTCAGTTTCTCTACGCCAGCACCTAGGCATGAGGCGAACGCAGCCCTCCTCGCGCCCCCAGAACACGCCGAGCATTTCACCTTCGGCTACAACGAAAGCGCGTCTGACTCTTTATGGCTCAGGCTCATCCAAGACATCGATCACTGCGACACCATGGCAAAGCAAAGAGCCGAAGCCAAGGCGAGCGGAGCGGCCGACGATGCTTATATTCACTGTAAGTCAAACCTTGGCTGGGTTTACAAAATGCTCGATGTGATTACGACTCTCACTCCGAGCTTTCGCATGCCTTACAATCATGGTGCCACGGTCCTCAGCATTACCGTTGGCGACGGTGAAGGGGCACGTCGAATTTTTGAAAGAGGCATCCAGCAGTTTCCCAAAGACTGGTCGCTCCAATACCGCGCGGCCTATCACTACCTCTACGAGCTCAACGATCTCAAACGCGCCGCCGATCTCCTCGTGCAAGCCGGAAAAAATGGCGCCCCCGCGTGGGTCTACTCTCTCGCAGCCAATATCTACACGAGTGAGGGGAAAGCCGCGCTTGGCAAATCCGTCCTTCAGAGCGTCCTTGAAGAAGACGTTGACCCGAAATTTGCCGGCCGTTTGAAGCAAAGACTCGAATATATCGATTCGGTTCTCGCCAAAGAGAAAGCAGAAAAGTCCCACTAAGCGATTTATCGAGCGCCGGGCTTGACCATTGCCTCAGAGTCCTCATATTTGAGCTTGAGGTACTTTGCCATATGCGTGAGCCCCAGCAGGATTATTACGAAATTCTCGGCGTCGAAAAGACGGCCGATCAAGACACGATCAAGAAGGCCTACCGGAAGTTGGCGATGCAGTTCCATCCCGACAAAAACCCCGGCGACAAAGAGGCCGAAGAGAAATTCAAGAAGGCCGCGACGGCTTACGAAATTCTCGGCAACACCGAAAAGCGAGCGAAGTACGATCGATTCGGTCACGCGGCCTTCCAGCAGGGAGGCGGAGGCGGGTTCCACGATGTGGAAGACATCTTCTCGAGCTTCTCCGATATATTCGGCGATTTCTTCGGTGGACGCGGCCAGAGTCGCGCGCGGCGCGGAACGGGCCCCGCGCGTGGTTCCGATCTTCGTTACATTTGCGAAATTGAACTTAAAGAAGTGATCGTCGGTCTCGAGCGCGATCTCGAGTTTGATACCGAAGACTCCTGCAAAGAATGTGATGGATCGGGCGCCGAAAAGGGCAGCCAATCCGAAACATGTCCCACCTGCCGGGGCGCGGGTCAGGTCGTCGCGAGCCAAGGATTTTTCTCGGTCGCCACGACGTGCCCAACCTGCCACGGCGGCGGTCGCATCATCCGCAATCCTTGCAAGCATTGCCAAGGAAAGGGGCGGGTACGCGCCTCGCGAAAAATTCGGGTGAACATCCCGGCCGGAGTCGATAACGGCACTCAGCTTCGCGTCACCGGCGAGGGTGAGGGCGGTCACCGCGGTGGACCCCCCGGAGATCTTTATGTCGAAATTCGGGTTCGCGAAGATGAGCGTTTCGAGCGTCACGGCCTCGATGTTTTATCAAGGGCCGAAGTCAGCTATCTCCAAGCCCTCCTCGGAGCGGAAATCGAAGTCGAAACCTTCGAGGGAAAAGAAAAAATCACCGTCCCCACCGGCACCAACAGCGGCGACCGCATCCGACTCGAGAAAAAGGGTGTTCCTTCACTGAGAGGAAACGGGCGCGGAAGCCTCTATTACGAGGTCTCGGTGGCGATCCCCAAGAAACTCAGCAAAGAAGAAGAGAAGCTCCTCCGCGAGATCGCGAAAGTGCGCGGCGAGGACGTTCTTCCGGGGAAAAAGGGCCTCTTCCGCTAACCCCGGTCTCAATTTAATGCGAGAATCCCGCCGGCGGGCCTTGGCTCTGTGCGGCACGCAACTTTCTTGCCACTCCCAGCTTGACGAAACTGGACGTGGCATCACATTGAGGGTGTCTAAGAAATACGGACCCAACAGAAGAGGAACTAAAAATGGGAAAAATCATTGGTATCGACCTCGGCACGACAAACTCCGTGGTTGCGGTGATGGAGGGTGGAGACCCTAAGGTTCTCGTGAACGAAGAAGGCGCTCGCACGACCCCGTCGGTCGTGGCCTACACGAAGGACGGAGAAAAACTCGTCGGTCAGATCGCGAAACGCCAAGCGGTCACAAACCCCGAAAATACGATCTACTCGGCAAAACGTTACGTCGGTCGCCGCTTCGAAGAAGTCGCGGACGAAACCAAACTCGTGCCCTACAACGTAGTTAAAAAAGGTAACGACTGCGGATTCAAAATCCAGGGCGACAAAGTCGCTTCTCCTGAGGAAATCTCGGCGGCCGTTCTTGGTAAACTTAAAAAAGTCGCTGAAGACTACCTCGGTGCGGAAGTCACCGACGCGGTCATCACGGTTCCTGCGTACTTCAACGATGCTCAGC
>SXSP01000180.1 GCA_005792225.1 Bdellovibrionales bacterium
AAATCGGAAAAGCCTAAGATGATTCCGAGAGGGGTCCTGATTTCGTGACTCATGTTTGCGAGAAACTGGCTCTTTGCGTGGCTCGCCTCCTGCACAATTGTGCGGGCGCGAACTTGTTCGGTGACGTCGATGCTGAACATCAGCACGCCATCGATTCGTCCCTCGGGTCCGCGCCAGGGTTGGATATTGACGTTAAAGCGGCGATCTTCAAACCTTGCCTCTTCATTTCGGACTTTGACGACGACTTCACTCCCGCTGTACGCCACGCCCGTTTGGAACACGCGATTGGCGGCGTCGAGAATTCCGTTATCGACCGCATTTGGAAACGCATCTATCAATCGACGTCCTCGCAATTCATGAGTGCCGACGAGAGTCTCTGTCAACGGATGCGTGAGATCGAAAACATGATCGGGACCTCGGAAGAGATCAACGTGAGTCGGCGCTTGCCGTAAGACGGAACTGAGTTTGTCGCGCTCCGTTTCTGCCTCAAGTAGGGCCGCGGACTCTCGCGCTCTGAGTCTCTCTCGTTCGCGTTCGACTTGAAGAAACGCTCCCGCCGCGATGATGACGACGATCGACATGAAGAGCGAGGAGCCGAACGCTTCGACGAAAACTTCAAAGCCTTCAGGATAGAGGCCGAGGTCTGCCCCGAAACTGGCTACGCCACGAATCAGCGCCGGGACCAGAACCGTGGCGAGGAGCATCTGACGACCCATCAACGCGGTTGGAGTCTCGGCAGAGAAACGCTCCATTAAACCCACGTCGGCGCGCCAGAGAAGAAGAGCAAATGAAATCAAGAGAAACGACACGGCCGTATGCACGGCCATGGGAATGAAGAAACTCATCCCGAAAATCTCGCTCAGCCCAAAGGCACTTCCCAAAAAACTTTGAAAGGAGATGAGAAGCGAGAACATCCAAAACGCCTGGGCCGTCTTCACCCACGATGACCGCCGGTCACCGTCAATCAATAACCCCGCCGCGAGGAGAATGAAATTGACGGCACTCATCGGCGAGAAACGGCCGGGTGGCGAATGACCGTTATAGCCGCTCCCATCGCGTATGATGAGGTGGTCGATGCCCAGATCGCGCCGGAATATGTACTCACAGAGAACAAGAACCGAGAACCCTAAACAAAACCACGCGAGCCCCTTTGCGGCCTTTTCAAATCGCGCCGAAAGGTGAGCTTTCATCGCCATCCAAACGGCGAGAGAGAGGAGAAGAAGTGAAATGGCCGCGTTCGGCTTCATGTCGGGACGACCCGGCAGAATCGTTCGCATCAATGCGATATCAAAGACCCAGCCAGCCAGGACCACGATCGAAATCACGGTCGCGAGAGAGAGGCAAACGCGAATGATTTTCTGCCTTGCCGATGACATGGGCCAAACTCTACCAGTCTCCCCTCACCTCGACAACACCCCTGCATTCGCCGAGCGCGTCATCATGCGAGATGGATCGATCGTAAAAGTAGCCGTTAGCGTGCGCAGTGTTTATCATGCGAGAGATGGTCGTATTTAGGGTTCACCTCTTCACGATGTTCTTGGTGCTTCTTGCGGTGGTATCGCTTGGCTTCGCACCTGTGGATCCGGCTGAAGATCGGGCTGAATCTGAATCTGCTCCGAGTTCCTTCCAAAAAGTTCACCACGCCCAATTGATTTCGGCTGGTCGGCAAACCTTCAAACAACTGGAACTGGGTCGGGACTCTCTGTCCCCCGTAGAGGTCGCGGGAGCCGCGATCGAATCGAGATTTCTTCATGGACTCAAGAATTCCCAGAGAACTCACGGTCGGCTGAATTCCGAAGCGCGATGCTTCAGGCCGCGCGATCCTCCCCAGCGATCGCTCGTCTAACTGCGCCTCCGCGTTTGCCGGTCGTTCAACTTTGATCAGAAAATAGGTTTTTCCGAATGGATCATCACCTTCCCGCCCTCATTTACGATCTCGCCGTCTTGCTCATGGCTGCAGCCATTATTTCCGTGGTCTTCAAGCGGCTGAAGCAACCCGTCGTCCTCGGGTACATCATCGCGGGCTTTCTCGTCGGGCCTCACATCAGTTTTTTCCCGACGATTTTGGATTTGCCGAACTTGAAGGTTTGGTCAGATATCGGCGTCATCTTTCTTCTCTTCGCGCTGGGGCTCGAATTCAGCTTTAAAAAACTCGTTCGCGTCGGTGGGGCGGCGTCCATCACCGCGATCGTCGAGATTGTGTCGATGGTCGCAATCGGGTACGTCACAGGACGATTTTTTGGATGGTCGCAGATGGACAGTATCTTCCTCGGTGGAATCCTCGCGATTTCGTCGACGACGATCATCATTCGCGCATTTGACGAGGCCGGAGTCAAAGGACGTCGTTTTGTCAGTCTCGTCTTCGGCGTACTCATCGTGGAGGATCTCGTCGCGATCTTACTCATGGTTCTTCTCTCGACGGTTGCGATCAGCAACCAGTTCAAGGGCGTCGAGATGATGAGCTCGGTCGTGAAACTCCTTTTCTTTTTGACCCTGTGGTTTCTTTCGGGGATTTTCTTGGTCCCAACGCTCCTGAAGCGGTTTAAGAGCTTCTTGAACGACGAAACTCTGCTCGTCCTCTCGACGGGTCTTTGCTTTCTCATGGTCGTCCTCGCGTCCAAAGCCGGATTTTCGCCAGCGCTCGGCGCGTTCATCATGGGCTCGATTCTCGCCGAAACCACGGATGCCGAAAAAATCGAGCATCTCGTAAAGCCCGTGAAGGATCTCTTCGCAGCTATCTTCTTCATCTCGGTCGGTACACTGATTGATCCTGCGGCCCTCATCGACAATGCCGTTCCTGTCGCGGTCATCACTTTGGTCACGATCTTCGGAAAAACTTTGAGCACGATGATCGGAGCACTGGCGTCGGGCCAAACTCTTCGTCATTCGGTGCAATCGGGATTCAGTCTCGCGCAGATCGGAGAATTTTCTTTTATCATCGCCGGACTGGGGCTGACCTTGAAAGTCACGAGCGATTTCCTTTACCCCGTTGCCGTCGGCGTCTCGGCGATTACGACGTTCTCGACTCCCTACATGATCCGCTATGCCGACTCGGCGGCGGATCAGATTACGAAAATGCTCCCGCCGCGGTGGTTAGCGGCACTCAACTCGTACAGCACGGCGACCCAAGGTGTTGCCGCGACAACCGAATGGCAGTCGGTGATACGTCAGTACGCAAATCGCGTAATCCTCAATGCGGTCGTCGTTACCGCGGTTTTCCTCACGGTCGCCGAGTTTGTACCGAGCTTCTTGAGCGACTACATCTCGAACTCGCGCGTGATCAACGGTCTGAGCCTCACCATCGCGCTCATCGCGTCCGCACCTTTTCTCTGGGCATGGCTCATGAGTCTACCCGCTCGTGAAGAGGCCACTCGTCTCTGGCAAATTCCGCGGTACCGAATTCCGGTGATTGCGCTCGAAGTTTTGAGAATCGGGAGTGCGGTCGCGCTCTTCGGCTTCCTCGCGCCTCAACTCGTGACGACCAGGATGGCACTCGGCTTAACTCTCTTCACGACCGCCGCGTTCCTCATTGCATTCTCGCGGTATTGGAGTGCCGTCTACCGGTGGTTTGAAAGTCGGTTTGTCACGAACCTCGCGGCCCGTGAGACCGCGCAAGCGGCGCAGGCGGGTCCTGCCATCGCTCCGTGGGATGCCCACATCGCGAAGCTTGTCGTTTCACCAACCTCCGAAGTGATCGGTCAAACTCTGATCGAAGCCGGAATCCGCGAGAAATTCGGAGTGACCGTAGCGTTGATCGAACGTGGAGAGAGCGTCATCACCGCACCGATGCGAAGCGAGCGGCTCTTTCCCTATGATCGACTCTCGGTCATAGGGACTGACGAACAGATCGAGCGCTTCCGTCGCTGCGTTGAGGGAAAATCAGCGGCCTCGGAAGTTCCCGTCAATGCTCAGAACTACTCTCTTCACCGCATCTTGATTTCCGACACATCTCCTTTTCGGGCGAGATCAATTCGGGATTCGGGAATTCGCGAAAATACCAAGGGTCTCGTCGTGGGCCTCGAACG
>SXSP01000181.1 GCA_005792225.1 Bdellovibrionales bacterium
GCTCACCGCAAGTCGCACCTTCGCCTTCGCGATCAACGGCATCTGCGGGACGAGACCCGAAGTGGACACGGTGATTTTCTTGCGCGAGAGGTTAATGCCATTTGGTTGATGAAGGATATCAATCGCCCGGAATACGGCATCGGCGTTATCGAGCTGCTCGCCCATTCCCATGAAGACGATGTTGGTGACGCGCAGACCTTCCTTCGCGAGTGAATCCTGAGCGTGAAGGAACTGACCCACGATTTGGCCAGCGGTCAAACGGCGCTTCAACTTTTGTTTACCGGTGAAACAGAAGCGGCACGCGATGTTGCAGCCGACTTCGCTCGATACGCAGAGAGTGAGTCGATCTTTGTTCGGAATCAAAACGGTTTCGATCGTCATTCCGTCGCCGATATCGAAAAGCCACTTGCGCGTACCGTCTTTCGATTTTAATTCCGCGACCGTGCGCGGAAGTTCGAAATGAAAGATTTCAGGAAGTTCAGCGCGGAACTTCTTCGAGACGTTCGACATCTGTTCGAAATCTTCGACGCGTCTTTCGTAGACCCACTTGAAGACCTGCTCGGCGCGGAATTTTTCTTTTCCGAGCCCTACGAGAATTTCGCCGAGTTCCGGCAAAGTGTACTCGTAAAAGTTCTTGGTGGTCCGCTCAAGGGCGGGGGCTTTCGCGGGAAGGCTTTCGGCAGCGCCGGGAGCCGCCACGTGGACGTCTTGTGCTTCAGGTGTCTGGAATTCCATAAGTGCGCGTTTTCTAGCACCTTTTATGACCAATTGCAGCTAGAAAGAATTTGGGTTCAAGGCCGGCAAACCGATCGCACGAGAACGCCTATAATGGAGCTGAGCCATCAACACCTGGCGGAAGGATATTTTTTTCGCTGTTGTGCGCGCCTCAGACAGGAGCTTCCCCGCCGCGGGCTTACCAAATCGCAAAGATGGTTGGAGCGGTCGTTGCACTTCGGCGGCTCCAAAAAAGGAGTCTAAAAATGTTGGTACGTTGTCTCGGTTTGGCCTTGATGGCCGCGCTTTCAATCTCGATTCAAGCCCACGCTTATACTTACAGCCAGGGTACGGCGAATGTGAGTCGCGCAATCCCGCTGAAAGGAGAAACCGGCGAGAGCATCAATCTTGCTTCGGGACCCGTGAGCATCGAAATCGACTCCTACGGCGTCTTCTGGGGCGACGGATCTCTTGCGGTGAAGTCGGCTCAAGGAACGGCCAAGATCAAAATCCCGCGCGCTAACTTCGAATCGGCGTGGAAGTTCTTTGCTCCGGCGAACGCCATCGGCCAACAAGTGGCGATCAAGGGTTCAGCGTCCGACCGCGTGGTTGGAGCCGACATCCGCCAGGAAGTCGTGAATTGCGGAATCGAGCCATATGAACTGCCCGTTCATTACCCGAACGGTAATCCCGTGACTTACGAAGTACAGAACGCGGATAACACGCGCAGCCGCCAACACCTCTCGGTTCGCCTTTGCGCCCAAGTCGTGGATGGTCGCACGAGCGGTCGGCAGGTGGGCCCCTGGGAATCTTGCGACGGAACACAAAGAGTAGAAAAACAACGTCAAACGACGACGGAAGTTTTTACGGTTGAGTTCATCAACCCTTCCGATAGCAAGGTGATCGGGAAAATCGAAGCGACGGCTCGCGTGTCGACGACGGACAAAATTGTCCGCGTTCTCTCCGCTTGCGAGTGATGACTTCTTGATTACTTAGTCTCGAATTCTCCGAGATCCGGCTTCGTTTCGGGAGTCGGATCGTCGAAGTTCGTCTTTCCGTTTTCGCTGAAGTACAGAGGGTAGCTAACGCTCGTTGCTTCTCCTGAGGAGGGACGCGGAAACTGCCAGCTGTTGACCCGAGCGATCAAGCAAGGCGCGATGTTTTCGATTCCCCGCCGACCTTTGAAACTATCCATTCGCGTATGAACGGCTTTTCCGTCAGGCCCTAAATCCCAAGCTAATACGACTTTTCCTTCGGCCGCCGGATTCGCGTCCAAGATCATGTAGTAACACTGGCGCAGTTCTTTCATTCGGGCCTGTACGACGCCGCGAATACCTTCACGATCCGCTTCGGGCTCGTAGGTCGCTTTGGTCGAGCTCGTGCATCCGGCGAGAAGTAAAAACAAAACGAATTTACGCATTTTCCGCACTCACCGCTTCAATGAGTTCACCCACGGAGCAAGGAACGCAGCCGACTTTGCCCACGACCACACCCGCCGCGAAGTTCGCCAATGCGCAGGATTGATCAAGGTTGAATCCGCTTCCCCACGCGAGTGCCAAAGCGGCGATGACCGTGTCTCCCGCTCCGGTGACGTCGAAGACTTGCTTTGCATTCGTCGGAAACGCGACTGAGTTTCCATCTTCGAAGATGCGCATTCCGTCTTTACCGAGCGTCACGACCATTTGCTTGGAGCCCACGACTTCCATGAGACGGTCGCCGATTTTTTCGAGGAGATCTGGATCTTTCCTCAAATCGTCGATCGGAAGTCTTGTCAGCGCCACCGATTCATCAAAGTTCGGGGTCATGAGATCCACGCCACGATACGTCTCGAGCGGAGTCGTTCTGTGCGGATCCGCTAAGATTTTTTTGCCGGCGGCTTTGGCGAGTTTTACGATCTCGCGAACGAGACCTTCGCTGATGACACCTTTTGCGTAGTCTTGGATGATCACGGCGCAGACTTGTGGGATCAAAGTTTTCGCTCGGTTCAAAATCTCTTTTTCAACCTCACTCGCGACAAATTGTCGATGCTCGTAATCGACGCGCACGATGTGATGGTTTTGCACCATGACACGCAGTTTGCGAGTCGTGGGTCGAGACTGGTCCGTGACGAGGTGATCGGGCGACACGCCCGACTTCGAGAGAAGACCGCGTAATTGATCAGCGGTTGAGTCGCGCCCGACCACCGCCAACAATCTTGGCACACCGCCAAGACTCGCGATGTTCTGCGCCACGTTGGCGGCGAGTCCCAAACGAGCTTCCTCATTGTCGACTTCAACGACGGGAACCGGTGCTTCAGGGCTGATGCGTCGAACTTGTCCGAGCACGTATTCGTCAAGCCCGATGTCGCCGACAATCAAGACTTCGCGACCGCGAAGATCTCCAATGTGTTTCAAGATATAGGGAGCATATTGCTGCAACTGCCGCTGTTGTGATGCGACCATTCAAACGACCTCCGCCGAACGAACTGACGTCGTCTAGGGCCTAGGTCCAGACTTGCTGGATCACTCGCGCGACGCACTGACTTCGGACTCTCGTAACTATAGGGCAAGATAATGGAAACACCGAACCCCAGCAAAGCATTTCCTTGCAAACGCCTCCCGCTGGCTGTGTAATTGCTCCATGCCATTAAAGGTCGTGTGAGCTGATTCAAGCCGTAAGTGCGCGCCCCTCTTTCTCGGGGACGACTTGTGGTGAAGGACCGACTCACGCCGCTCACAGCACAAGGCCACAGAAAGGTTAGATGGTCATGGACTACAACGAAGGCGAATTTTTTAGAAACTCGATCAAACTCCTTGAAGACGCGGCGAACGTCGTGAACTGCGATCCGAACGTTCTCGAGCGGATGAAGCGCCCGAAGCGCGCGATCATCGTCAGCATCCCGGTTCGCATGGATGACTACCGAGTCAAAGTTTTCACGGGTTACCGAGTTCAACACAGCTCGACTCTCGGGCCCTACAAGGGCGGTATCCGTTACCACCAAGACGTGACACTTTCGGAAGTCGCGGCCCTCGCGACTCTGATGACCTTCAAGTGCTCCCTCTTGAATCTTCCCCTCGGCGGCGGTAAAGGCGGCGTTCGCGTCGACCCCACACAACTCTCGCGCACTGAAAAACAGAACCTCACCCGTCGCTACACCTCAGAGCTCGGTACCGCGATCGGACCCAACGTCGACATTCCCGCTCCCGATATGGGAACCGACGCGCAGACGATGGCGTGGATCATGGACACGTACTCGCAAGAAGTCGGCTACGCCCAGCCCGGCGTCGTCACCGGCAAGCCCGTTGAAATCGGTGGATCTCTCGGCCGCACGGGCGCGACGGGTTTAGGAGTCGTCTTCACCGCGGAAAAAGCACTCGAGCACCGCAAGATGAAACTCGAAGGAACGACGATGGTCGTTCAGGGTTTCGGTAACGTTGGAACACACGCGGCTCTCTACGCCCATCAGCGTGGCGCGAAGATCCTCGCGGTGAGCGACGTGAGTGGCGGCATCCATGATCCGAAGGGCCTCGACATCCCCGATCTTCTTCGCTACGTGGCCGAGCATAAAGTCGTTAAAGGATATCCCAAGGCTGAGCCGATCTCGAACGAAGAGCTCTTAGCGCTCAAGTGCGACGTCCTCGCGCCCTGCGCTCTCGAAAACGTGATCACGCACGAGAACGCCGGCAAGATCAACGCGAAGATCATCGTCGAGGGCGCGAACGGCCCCTGCACGAACGAAGCTTCGAAAATTTTGCACGAGCGCGATGTGCTCACGATCCCTGACATCCTCGCCAACGGCGGTGGTGTGATCGTGTCGTATTTCGAGTGGGTTCAAGGTCTTCAGCACTACTTCTGGACCGAAGACGAAGTAAACGCGAAGATGAAGCTCATCATCACCAGCGCCTTCGATAAAGTTTGGGAATTGAAACAAGAAAAGAAAGTCGACATGCGTACGGCCGCGATGGGTTCGGCGGTTCGCCGTCTCGAACGCGCGATGCTTCTGCGCGGTCTCTATCCTCGCTGATCTGATTCTCGAAAATCGAAAAACGAAAAAACGGCCGAGCGATCGGCCGTTTTTTTTGTTGAGTGATACTAAACCCCGCCAAAACGCCCCGATCCATTCATCGTCTTGTTGCAGAAGCCGACCGTCGCCTGATAGCTAATAGAAAAGAGCAACTTCGAACGAGATGGATGCACACGATGAAACCATGGCTTCTGCTCCCGGCAAAACTCGCGCACGACTTGGCTCCGATCGGCTTGCAACTTCTCGCCGCGTTCAAGGAGCCACGCGCCCATCGGTGGAATCCTGTCGAGTGGCACGGCATGAGCTTTCAGAATCCGCTCGGAATCGCGGGCGGCGTCGACAAAGACGCGGGTTCAGTTGAGTCATGGTGGACGTTCGGGCCGGGATTCATCGAGGTCGGAACGGTGACTCCACTTCCGCAGGAGCCCAACGAAGGAAAGATCATTGCTCGCTCCGTGAGAGACGAGGCCCTTTGGAACAAAATGGGATTTCCGGGCACGGGCGCATGGAACGTAAAAGAAAACCTGCGCGATCTGCCATCACCTCGCCCGACGCCGGTTTTCGTTAACATCGGTAAGAACCGTACGACGCCGAATGAAAATGCAGCTCAGGACTACGCTGAGTGCATTCGCGTTTTGCGAGGGCTCGCCGACGCTTTCGTCGTCAACATCAGCTCGCCCAACACGGTTGGTTTGCGCGATCTCTTTCAACCCGCGCAGTTCCGCAAATTTTTGGACTCGGTGATTTCGGCGCGTGATCTGTTTTCGGCAGGAACTCCGCTCCTCCTGAAGTTGAGCCCCGATTTATCCGAGACCGATCTCGAGATGGTCATCGACACCGCCTGCGAACTCGGTATCGAGGGGTTCATCGCGACGAACACCACTCTTTCGCGCGATTCGGATTCAACGTTTCCCATTGATGGCGGTGTCTCGGGACGGCCGCTCGCAAGGCTCTCGATTGCGACGCTCGAAAAACTTTTGCGCATCTTGGGCAGAAGACGAGAAGGAAAACTCATCGTATCCGTCGGCGGCATCATGACTCCCGAAGATGTGTTCCGTCGTCTCGAGATGGGTGCGGATTTGGTGCAGGTGTACACGGCGCTCGTGTTCGAAGGCCCTGGATTTTTCGATCAAGTTGCCCAGTGCGCAAACGAGCCGGGTCGGCGATAAAAGGTGCGTTTCGATTTTGGTTGTGCAAAACTCTAACGCCATATGGCTTTGAAACGTCCCACATGGATTCCCGTTGTCACGGGCCTCATTCGAAAAGGCGATAAGCTCCTCGTCGGTCAACGTCCCGTTGGCCATTCGCTCGCGGGCCAGTGGGAATTTCCCGGCGGGAAAATCGAGAAGAACGAGACGCCCGAACAGGCGCTCGCGCGCGAACTTCAGGAAGAACTCGCGATCGAAGCCGAAATCGGTCCCCTCAAACTCGCGGGCACACACACTTACGGTGACACGGGAATCGTGATTCTCTTCTACGAAGTCCTCTTCTGGAAGGGCGAGCCCAAGACGGTCCATCATATGGAACTCCGTTGGGTCACCCCGGAAGAGTTAAAGAAACTCTCGATACCGGATGCGAACAAGAAAATCCTCGATCGGATCCTGGCGTCGCTTCACCCGCACGAGTGAGTCGAAAATGGGCCGAATCGCTTTTTTCACAGAGAGACTTCCGCCCGACGACGACCCGATCTCGACATTTTCTTACGACCTCATAAAAAATTTAGCGGATCAACAGCACGAGGTTCGTGTTTTCTCCACCTATCGCGAGGGCTCTCAACTTCCAGAGACTCGTTCAAGAATCGAGATTTTGCGCCCGTTTAAACGTTGGAACTGGCTCGAGTTGCCGAAGGCAATTCCGCTGCTCGTGGACTTTCAACCAGACGTCATCCATCTCGTACAACCGCGCGCCGAGGCGCTCGGCGGGTGGACGAATGCGATGAGTGTTCTGCCGACTTTCTCCTCTCTCCTCGGTCGACCTGCCGTGGTGGCGTCCTTTTACGATCTTCGCGAAGAAAAGCTTCCCATGCACCGAACGCTCCTTCTCTCAAGTGACGTGGTGACGGTGAGCAATCGACCTCAGCTGGAGCTCCTCGAAAACTTCTATCGCCTTCAAGCGAAGCGGCCCGTTACCGCCATCGTTCCAGTTCCGAGTCATCAAATCGAAGTCGGAGATGATGCATATTCGGAGCGTAACGATGAGTTTTTGCGCAATTTCATCGACTCGAGACCAAAAACGATTTTTGTTCCTGGGGACCTCGATGAGCATTGCAATGTGGAAATTCTCTTTGAGACCCTCAGCGAAATGCTCACGCGTTTTCCAGAGGCGAGCGTCATCTTCGGCGGGGGCTGGGGTGACATTCCGCCCATTAAACGACATCAGTTGATGGCCGTGTTCGAAAGGGCTCGGGCGGGAGAGCGCGTCCTCCTTTCCGGGCCATTGAGTTCCTCGGGCCTTCTTCTCTGTCTCGGGCGCTCCCAAGTGGTACTCCTGGCCTCGCTCGCGACGACGTCGCTGAAGCTCACCCAAGTTTTGAGCGAAGCGGTCTCAAGTGGTGCCGTACTCATTTTCACCGAAGAACAATCTCTTTTGGCGGCGCTTCCCTGGCGAGATCGGCAAAACGCGTTCATCGTCGGCCGTGATGTCCATTCTTGGTCGACGGCTATGGCGGAGGCACTGACCTCTCATGAACTCGTGCAGCTCATTCGCTCGCGTCTTCCCGACTTCGCGCGCGCCGAAGGTCTAGATTTGCCGGCCAACACGATGAGCCGCCTCTATTCAGAGGCTCTCGAGAGAAACCGCACGACCAGCCGACGCTAATCGTTGCTTCGTTTCGGCCTCATTCGATATCTTTGGACCATGTCCAGACCTCAACTCCCGAATCACCTGAATGTTTGCATTATCGCGCGGCACTTCCCGATTTCCGCGCGAGCTTCGGGATTTAGCTTTTTGCGTTTGATCGCGAGGGGTCTGGCGACTCGTGGACACCACGTCACGGTGCTCGCGGCCGAGAATCCGATGGGTCGAACGGAGATCGAGAGCGAAGGAGTTAAAATCTACTTCCTGCTCGAAGGTCGAGCCACCCGCTCGCGCCGTGATCCCTTTCCCGATCTCGTGCGAAACAAATTTCTGGAGCTACACGGGCAAAATCCCTTCCACCTCGTCCACAGCGTCGATAACTCGGCGATGAATCTCGCTCGCTTCGCTCAGGACGAAGAATTCGCGATCGCGTACGACGTGGCGGCGACGCAGATGTCGCAGTTATTTTCACTTCTCGGCATGAGTCAGGAGACTCTCGGAAGCATCCTTCGCACGAGTCTCGCCGTGGGTTACAAGTTTTTGAGCACGTTCTACGGGACTGACCGCAAACTTTTGAAGACCGCCGACGGCATCTTCGTGGCCTCCCCTCGCGAGCGCATCGCTCTTGAACGCTACTATTTGTACCCGGATGCGCGCATTCACACGGTTCCCTACGGTATTGAAATCGGCGACTTGGCTCCGCGCGAACGCTCCGATGAACTTCGCCGGAGTCTCGGGATTCCCGAAACCGCGAAGGTGGCGACCACGGTCACCGATATGACCGAAGTCGGGGAGGTCGTGAATCTCCTCCGCGCCTTCGAACAAGTCGTCATCAAAAAACCGAGCTCGCGTTTGATCGTCGTCGGCAACGGACCTAAATATAAAGAGATTGAACGTGAGATGCTCGATCACGCGCTCGGCAGCAAAGTGATTCTGACGGGCGCAATCAAGGACACTGAGCTCCCCGACTACATCGCGCTGAGCGATGTCTTCGTCAATTTAAGCTCCCGCACGACGGGCTTTGAACCGTCGCTCCTCGAAGCGATGGCGCAAAAGAAAGTCATCATCGGCTCCGAAGTTAGCCCCATGGCGACGATCGTCGAGCACAGCCAAGAAGGATTCCTCATTCGCCCCGCCGACATCGCGGAGTTGACGACGCTTCTTCTTGATATTTTCGCGGGTCAGCTTCCGGTGTCGGAAATCGGCGAAGCCGCGCGCAGAAAGGTGCTTGATCTTTTCGATCCCGAGAAAATGGTGATTGAAACGCTCAAGGCCTACTATGCTATTCTCAAAGGCACCGGATACTACAAATTGCCAGGCTCGTTTTTTTCAAGACTCCTTGCCTCGACGGATTGAGGAATATCAATGTCCAGTACTCTCGTTACGCCCAGCGCGAAATCTCACGAGCGCATCACCGGTCGGTGGATGCGCGACATCGAAGTGAAGACCTCCAAAGAATGGGTCATCTACTATCTCAAACAGATGGTGGGAACTCCCATTCCGTGGCTTCTCTGGGCGTTCGCGGCCCTGGCGTTTTTCACGCGCGCGGGAATCGAAATCGCCGCGTGGTTGTGCGCACTCTTGACCATGGTCTACGTTTTCGCGGACCGGTTCAGCAAAACTCGCGAGTTCACGTTCTTCCGCGTTGGCTCCGACTTCTTTCTCTTTGGTTATCTGGTCGTAGGCTTCGTCGGCGCGTTCAACTCGGGAGCGGTGCCTGAGGGGCTCGCAACTTTGGGCGGGGTTCGTTGGATTCTTCTTCTCTCTTTGA
>SXSP01000182.1 GCA_005792225.1 Bdellovibrionales bacterium
CAGGCGCTCACTTTGTTCGCGACCGTCGCGGAGAGCGGTCGCAAGATTGTCGGCTTCGATCTCAATGAAGTGGCCGAACCCAACGATCCGCTCAGCGATTGGGACGGAAACGTCGGCGCACGACTCCTCTTTAAACTCTGCGGATGGGCGATGATCACCAATGGCTTCGGCGAGATGATGAAGGTGGAAGCATGAAAGAAAAATCCGCAAAGCCTAAGTGGTGGGAGCAAGGCGTTCGTTTCGAGTGTCAAGGGTCCGGCCGCTGCTGCGTCTCCCGGGGGCAATACGGATTTGTTTACCTCACCGCCGAAGATCGCAAACGGATGGGGCGGCTCCTCAAGATTTCAACCGGCGAGTTCACGCGCAAATACTGCGGAAAGACCGACGGCGTTTTTCACCTCAAAGACGGCACGGGTCCCGACTGCATTTTCCTGAAAAACAACCGCTGCGAGGTCTACGAGGCGAGACCGATTCAGTGCCGCACCTGGCCCTTCTGGCCCGAAGTGATGAACGCAAAAACCTGGGCGAAAGAAGTCGCGGCGTTCTGCCCGGGCGTCGGTAAAGGCGACTACGTCAACGCCCAGGATATTCGCGCGACCTTAGAACTCCAGAAAAAGTGGGAAGACGACCTCGTTCACGGACGATGATCAGTCCATCAACTTCTTCATCAAGTAGACATACTCAAACGCCGTTCGGCGGGCTTCGTCGTTGAAGTCCGCATCGGCTCCGTGCCCGCCGAGCATATTCTCATAATAAAGAACCGGGTAACCGAGCGACTGAAGCTTTGCGACCATCTTGCGCGCATGTCCTGGATGAACCCGATCATCCTTCGTCGAAGTGATGATGAAAGGCTCCGGATACTTTTGTCCCGCGCGAACGTTTTGGTAGGGCGAGTAGGCTTCGATCCACTTTCTCGCCTGCGGGTCAGCCGGGCTTCCATACTCTTCCACCCAGAATTTTCCCGTGAGGAGCTGATCAAAACGGAGCATGTCGAGCAGCGGAACTTGGCAAATCACGGCATTGAAGAGTTCCGGCCGCTGAGTCATGGCGGTGCCGACGAGGAGCCCGCCGTTACTTCCACCCATGATCCCGAGTCGTTTTGGCGAGGTCACCTTTGTCTTTATCAGGTCTTCGGCGACCGCGTAGAAATCATCAAATGCCCTCTGCCGATTCTCGCGGAGAGCCGCTTGGTGCCAGCGGGGACCGAACTCTCCCCCACCGCGGATGTTGGCGAGAACGTAAACTCCGCCCTTTTCGAGCCAGCCTTTTCCTATCTTTGCCCGGTAACTCGGCGTCGACGAGATAGAAAACCCGCCGTAAGCATTCAGAAGTGTCGGATTCTCGCCGCTTGGTTTCAGGTCTTTTGAGCGAACGATAAAGTACGGAACCTTCGTTCCGTCGCGACTCGTCGCCCACTTTTGCTCAACCACTAAGTTCTTCGCGTTGAAGAGTTCGCGAGCGGCTCGTGTCTGCCGAGGCTTCGCTCTTGCTCCATCAACTTCATACTGAGTTTCGGGTTGAAGAGGGCTTTCGAAAGTCACGAACACCGACGCGATGTCGGAGCGACTGCCGCCCAGATCGATCACTCCCGCTTCGGGCAGGAGGACCCTTTCAGTTCTCCAATCCGCCATGGCGCCAAGTGACCTCAAGAGTTGGTCTTGAACATTTTCGGAGACGATCAAATAAAGAGCGTCACGTGCCACCGTGAGTTCACGCAGAGAGGTTGTCTCGGTCGGCTTCCAAATCAGTTTCTTCGCCCCCGCACGCGGAGCGGCCACGACACTTCCGGAAACAAATTTTTGATCACCTGTCGTCCAGTCCGAGCGCAACTTCAAAATCCAGCTCTCGTCAAAGTAGCCGACGAGGTCCGAATCGATAGGTCTCTCGATCGGGGTCAGTTTTCCATCTTGTACATTGAGCTCAAAAATTTCTGACTCAAAGAATTTAGGATACCGCGCGACGGTGTGAACGAGTCCCTTCGGAGTCAGGATCGTTCCTGGACCAACCGTGAGATCGGCCGGCTGACCCGAAAAAACGAGTTTCGCCTCGTTTAATTTCTGACCACGTTTAAGAAGTCTGACTTGCAAGGGATAGCCAGCGCCACTGAGAGTCTCCTGACCGAAGTTCGTCGCCAGCAAAAGCGTGTCGGCATCAACCCAAGTCAGGAAAGTCTTGGCTTCCGGGATTTCAAATCCGCCTTTAACGAACGATCTTGTCTTGAGATTGAACTCACGAGCGACGAATGAGTCTTTTCCACCTTTCGAGAGGAAGACCATGCAATGGTCGCCATCGGGAAGAAGGCAAGAAGAACCCTTCCAGACCCATTCCTCTTTTTCCTTCGCTTTCAACTGATCAATATCGAGGATTGTTTCCCAAGTTGGAGACTTCTGTTTGCGATACTCATCCCAGCTGGTTCGGCGCCATAGACCCCGTGGGTTTTTGGCATCCTTCCAGAAATTATAAACAAAATTTGTAGTGAGAGACGGATGCGGAATTCGGCTGTCATCGGTAAGAATGACCTTCAACTCCGCCTGGAGCTTCGCGAGACGCGGATCTGATTCAAAAACTTGGGCGGATTTTTTGTTCTGCTCGGCTACCCACGCGAGAGATGCCTTAGATTCAATCTCTTCCAAATGGATGAAGGGGTCGACGGGAGCGTTGGCCGAAGGAACGTGTTGGCAAGACGTCATGAGAAAAACACCCGTGATGGCAAGCAGCTTAATTTTTGTCATTCAACAATGCTAGGGTTCGCGGCCTCGTCTGCCAACTCCTAAAATAACAACGGCCGCGAGTTCGATCGCGGCCGCCGTTAAAAACTAGACTAAAAACAAGTTTTGATTATCGAGCGTAACGCTTCTTCACGCTTTCGCGGATCTCGGCGCCTTCGATGCTCAGGCGAGTCCAGGGAATCGCGAGAAGTCTTTCCTTCTCGATCGATTCTTCGGTCTCTTCGCAGATCCCGTAAGTGCCGCTCTCGATGCGGGAGAGAGCCAATTCAATTTCGAGCAGTTGGCTACGAAGGCGCTCGTGGAGGGTCAGAGTCTCGGCTTCCGCGAGAACTCGTACCGTTTGATCAGCCTCATCACCACCCTTGTCTTCAAAGTGAAGATCCTTGCGAGCGTCTTTCACGCGGTTCAGGATATCCATCTTCGCCGTCAAGAGGCGCTTCTTGCATTCCTCCAGAAGCTTTACCTCAACACCTGCCATAGCCCCCTCCATTAGCTCTAGCTAAACTCATTACGCAGTGCCAAATTGGAACTGGTATATTTAGACACAAGCAAAAAAGCAAAGGCAAGCAGAAAATCTTAAATTACCTTACAAAAGGTAAATATGCGATTTATCGGCCCTTAGACCAGCTCAACTCAAGCCATTTGCCCGTATCAACGTTTTAAGTTGAGCCATCATGACCTACATGCAACAGATTCTGAAATCATAGTTTCGTTGGGTTTGTGTCTACGAATCGTTAGGTCTTTAACCGCAGCAAAAGAATTGCTTAGAAAGTGACCGACGAGCGGGCAGCGGGAATCCAGAGATTGGTTTCATGCACCCAGTATTTTTCCTGATAGTCATCTTGGAGTTGAACCCACTCACCATCGCGATCGACTTTTTTGAATGGCGTGTAGCGATCGACGAGTTCAAGTTCAGCCGACGGAAAATTCTTTCCCGGGCCCTGGCGGAGGCGCGCTTGTTTAGAACGAACGACAGCGCACGAAATTTTCCTACTCACGAGCGATGCCTGCACCCAGTGCTTCTCTCCATCGACATCGCGAACTTCGTACCATCTCTTTTTTTGTTTATCTTTCGCTTCGCCGACTTTGAGAAACGGCATGTTCTTACCCACGAGCCATGAGATCGCGTGTTTGTTTCCGGGCCCCTTGCGCAATTCGACTTTGGCCTTCGTGACGCAAACGGGTTCAACACTCACGGAGGGAATCGCCGCGTGAGCGTTCGGAGCTGATGAATTGAGAAGTACGAAAAGTAAGTGCAGCATCGGGATCAGTCTAACAAAGACCTTCACCATCAACACCGCATCGAAGGTCTTGAGTTACGAGGGACGCTCTGGTTTC
>SXSP01000183.1 GCA_005792225.1 Bdellovibrionales bacterium
CCAAACGACCTTGGCTTCGAGAAGAACTTGATCGGCCTTCGCCGCTCCCGAATGACTGGATCCCAATTTTAACTGAATGCGGTCACCGGCCATTAACGATGGGCCGTGGTATTCAAGATAAGCCCCGTGCGTTGAGTAATTCCGCATCGTGGTCGGCATGGAAAGCCCCGACTGGATCACGACCATGCCGACGGATACATTCGTCATGAATCGAGGACAAGCACCACGTTTGTTTGGGCGGCACATCTTCTCGAGCGTACTCATGAAGACCGTCTTTTCGTAAGGTCGCTGGAGCGCGACCACCGCCTTCATCTCCCTGAGTTTTGCAAAGGCGGCTACAGGTACTTGATGGGCGAGGATCATGACCGGCGTCCCTCGAGAGGCAACCTCGATCGCTTTGAGAAACTGAAGTTCGGCGCGCTCCAAAGCCTCGCAAGAATAAAGGATGCACGAAAAGTTTTTCTCATCGAGAAGCCGGAGCCTGAGCAGATGGCTCTGACTCACGCGTGAAAGTGTGAACCCGCCCATGCGGGCGAGTTCGGGTTTCACCCATGACTCGGTCTCCACGTCCGGCTCCGTGATGAGCAAGATCTGTTTCAAGGGAACCCCACAGGAAGTCTGTCGTACTCGTTTTATTTATATCGGCGAAGGCTTTTTCGACCTTAACGACAACTCCGAGAGAACCCGCCGAAAGTCTAGTGCACGAGCCTCTCCGTGGCCGCACGGCAATTTGGGCATAGGCACTTCGGAATCGGAAGGACACGAATGACATGCCACTGTTTATTCTTAAAACCGACGAGGACTTCGAGTTGGTCGCCCTCCCAGAGGAGTGGAACCATCGAATGAGGAAAGATCACCGACTCAAGAGTCAGCGAGCCCGACGGGGTGGACGCCGTGACATTCCTCCGACCCACCTTCTGGATGCGAATGGGAAGGCGAACCGTCTCGCCGTAGGACTGCATTTGAATGTTCACTTCGTCGTCGGTGAGCTCACCGAATTCGATCGCGATGATCTCTTCGAGTTGTTCGAGTCGAGATTCGAGATTCATGAGCCAAAGATCTTTTTCGTTCATCGCCGCTCCTTCGTGTTTGAAGAAGGGATCAGCAAATGAAAGACCAAGCTTAGCTCACGAACTCTTTGAGTTGGGTATCGAGCTGGCCGAGGTTCGGCCACTCAGAGGATCTTGAGGCTCTTTCCGCAATCGTGACAAAAAGAGAGACGCTGTTTTCTTAAATCCGCGTGTTTGTTTTGGTTACAACTCCCCTGAGCCATCTTGTTGATGACGATTCCGCAGGAAGGGCAAAACTTAACGGGGGCGTTCGTGCGACCGTGATTCATATTCGGGCAACGGGCGGCATAACTCATTTTCTGGGTTCTCCCAAGCAAGCGAAAAGTTTTTGGCCCTGCATGGGCTGTAAATGGAAATGAAGAACGCAGTTCGCCGCTTCCTCGGTCGTCGACATCACCACGCAGCCGCGACCCAGGCTTACGCCCGATTCGGGATCGAGGGTCACGCGCGCCGAGCGCACGTTGCCGACGACCGAGAACATGTCCTCGAGATCGGAAGAGTCAACTCCGGTTGGCAGATTTGAGATCAGTACGGAAGTTTTCAGCATGAGAGTCTCCGCGAGTTCAAGCGAGTGGATGTTCGAACGTCAGATCAGTGTACCACTCCTCAGTGTGAAAGATCGGAACTCGTTTGTCAGATCGAACACCGAGCTTCTCAGCTTAAGATCGTTTGAGCGCGCTCTCAATTCGAAGGCCATCGAGAAGGATTGCGACGAACACAGCACATCTCGAGTCTGGTTGTTCACGAGCCGGGGGATTATGATGAGCGCCACTCATCGTGAAAGGCATCGGATGTATAAAATTTTGATCGTCGAAGACTCATCGGAATCATTCGAGCTCGTCAGGCGAGCTCTCGGCCATTCCTACCAAATTGACTGGGTCCAGTCGCAAGAAACCGCGATCCGCGCGCTCGAATCCAAGATCTATGATCTCGCCCTCCTCGATATCAACTTACCCGACGGTGACGGATTTCAACTCTGCTCGCTCATGCAAACACACCAGGATCTCAAAGGTGTCGCCGTGATCTTTCTCACCGCTCGCGACACTTCGCCGGATAAGGTGATGGGCTTCTCCGTCGGTGCGGATGATTTCCTCACCAAACCCTTTGAGCCGATCGAGCTGAAAGCACGAGTCGAGGCGAAACTCCGGAGACGAGAGCGCGACAAAGTCAAAGCACGCGTGCTCCACGTGGGCGACGTCGAGATCAACAAGGATTCGCAGAAGGTGAGTTTTCTCTCGCCCGAGGGTCAGACGATCTCCTTGGACCTCACGCCGATCGAATACAAAATCTTTCTCCTGCTCGCGAGCGGAATCGATCAAGTCTACTCGCGCGATGATCTCCTGACCGCCGTGTGGGGTGAAAACGTCTACGTCTACTCAAGGAGCGTCGACACGCACGTCAGTAAGCTCAGAAAAAAACTGGGATCGAGGGCGGCTTACATCCAGTCGATTCACGGAACGGGCTACCGCTTCTGCCTCGACGACTACAATCAAAACCGAGAGGCGGTCGAGTTCACCGATTCATCCTTAAGATCGGGAACCCACCCTTTGTAACCAAGACCTTTTCTGGCTCCCGCCAACTCCGCGCAGTCAGAGTGGAATATCAAACGAACCCCACGAACTGTTTGGCCGTGGCCCATTTGGGGCAGCTTGCGTGATATTCTGATCGAAACCAGAGAAGGAGTTCCACGTGAGTTCTAGATTGAGAGTCGGCAACCTCGGCACCGCGATTGACTTGAGCCAATTTAAAACAATGTTCGGAGAATTTGGAACGGTCGTCGATGCGCAAATCATGGAATCCCCCTTCTCGGGAAAAAGCCGTGGATTCGGCTTCATCGAAATGAAAACCGAAGCGGAGGCCGCCGAGTGCCTCTCAAAAATGAACGGAAAAGAATACGAGGGATTAAAACTCGTCGTGACGGATGCTCCCGCCGCCGAGAAGCCGCGCCGCAAGCGCAAGGCGTGACTTAGCGCCACGCGGTCGCGAAAAGAACGCATTTCTCACATCTCCTTGAGCACATTGCCTGGCTCACGCACGGTAGAGTAGGGACGAGTGACATCACTAGGTCCCAGTAGCGTGAAAGGAGATACGAATGCCGAAATCTAAAGCGCGCCGTTCGAAGAAAAATCAGGAGAACAACACTCTCAACTCGCCGAGAGTGATCAAGGCCGGAATCTACGATGGCAGTCAGCCCTCATCTTCCTTCGTAGTTTCGGGTCACAGCACCGGCGCCGCGAATACCGAAATGGACGCTCTCTCGCATCAAGTTTCAATCGATGCCGGCGCCGTTCCCGCGTACCCCACTGACGACAACTATCGCGATCTCGATCTCTCAGCCGATGTTGGCCAAGGCCCCGACCGCGATACTCAAGACACACCTGATCTCGTCGGTCCGATCTTGTACGGCCCCGAACCCTCGCTCCTCCAGCCGAAGACGAGCCGGGGAGTCTTCAACGTTCGCAATGCTGTCGCTTTGAGTGGTGCCGCCGCGTTCGGATTCTTAGCCTACAAGCTCTACCAAAACGCGAAACTCAGAGAGGACGTCTGGGATTACGGCCGAAAAAATCTCGGCCCCATCGTCGAACGCCTCAAAAACTTCAACCAAGCGACGACGTAATCTTCCGATCCAGCGCCCGCAACCCGCTTGCGGGCGCTCTCTTCTGGTGGTCTCAAGACCTGTTCCGCGCCATTCTGCCCAAGCCCTACGCAAAACTCGCACGCGAGACTGAAAATCATAAAAATCGCGAATTTTTCTGGATATGAGGGTTGACTCTGAGGCGCAAATAACAGAATTTGTGGCCTCGCTTTTTGGTGAGAGCCGCTAGCTCAGCCGGTAGAGCACATCCCTTTTAAGGATGGGGTCGATGGTTCAAATCCATCGCGGCTCACCATTTTTCTACCTCCGTTGGAGTGGTAGAACAGATCTCCGAAGATCTGAGCGACAATCTTCTTCATAGCGTCCCTATCGTCTAGTGGCCTAGGACACC
>SXSP01000184.1 GCA_005792225.1 Bdellovibrionales bacterium
AAAATTTTTGTCCATACTCAGCATTTGCGCAACTTTTAGCGCACTTCCTTTTAAACTTTTTAGTCCGTCATAAATATCTTCGGCATTGTCTTCGTTGAGTTTGTCTCTCGTTAAGTCGGAGTTGACTATTTTTTCGCCAATTCCCGGCTTCGGAACTCGTGTTCTGCGGCGCTCAAAAAAATCTTTTTGCTTGCATCCCAAAGTGAGACGTCGGGACCAAGTGATTCGGCTAAGGTCGTGGTCTCTCAATTTCTCTCTCGAAAATACCGATATGAGAACTGATGAAGAACTCCGTGTTCCTGACATTTTGCCTGATGATCGTGACGATTTTCGTTTCGGCGCACGCGCTCTTTCGTGACAGCTTGAGTCCCGTCGATGGCCTGCGATCGAAGATTGAAGAGTTGGAGCGAGAAAAACGGGAAGCCGAATTTCAGGCGCAACTGGCCGAGCATCGCCTCTCCGATTTCCAGCAAGATGTCGCGACGCTTCTGCCATCGGCGATCAAGGGCCGCGAGAATGATGCTGCCGGATACCCGCTTAGACAGCTCGCGAGTGTGCAGCTTGAACCTGAAGGGATGATGATCGAGCGGGCGTCTGGTCTGATGGATAAAGCGAAGAAGGCGTTTCGCGACCAGGATCTCGAGCGTGCGATGAGCCTTTTCTCGAAAATCATCTCGAAGTATCCCGACTCTTCGCACTTAGCCGAGGCGCACTTCCTGTTGGCTGAAAGCCAATATCAGCACAATGATTACGAGGCTGCGATCGCCACGATCGAGAAAATGATCGATTTATTTCCTGAGAACGAGCTGACCGGCTACGCGCTTCTTCGGCTCGCGAATATTTTCGAAGCGCAGGATCGTCTCGAAGATGCGGGCGATATTTACCGGGCGGTTCTGAACAACTTCAAGCAAAAGGAAATCGTGCGGCAGGCCTCGGTGAGTCTCAAGTCGGTGGCGCTGTGACGAGCGCACGTTGGCTCATGAGACTGGCGCTCTTCGTTCTCGTCTTCTCGTTAGAGGTCCGCGTACGCGCTTCGGTTATCCAACTGCGTGAATCCGAATCTCCGATTGAGCAACCCGAGGGGTGTCTCGACTCAGAGGCGAATCCTTGCGCAATGCAAACCGGTCGCGGGGAAAAGCTTGAAATCCTCGTAGGTCAGGCGAAAGTCGTTGTCGACCAAGAATCGTCGATCATCCGCGTGAGTGAGAAGGAGATTCGGCTCGTGGCCGGTGCCGTATGGGTCAAGGCTACGAAGTCTTCGCCCGTCTCAGTTCGAACGGAATTTGGCTCCACGAGGGGAACTTCGGATTTTTGGGTGTCTCGCGAGAAAGAGAAGATGATCGTCACGGCCGTTCATCGTGACGTGGAGATCTTCCCGCGCGGATCGGGCGAAGCTCTCGTCGTGCCTCGGGGCCTCGAGAATTTCATCGGCCGGGTCGGGAAAAACGGACAGGCGACCGTGGGTCTGCCGACGCCCATCGTTCCGCAGCCCCACCTCGAACGCTGGGCGAGACTCTACTCTGGAAAAAAGGCTCAGTTCGAAAAAGAGGTCGCAGAATTCCGTGAGACTTGGGCGAACTCAAAAGACGAAGCGGTCGTGATTCACCAAGCTCTCTTTCAGCGTAAGATCGCCTCCATCGATGAAGCTCGCCGCCAGGCCGAGATCTCCCGTCAAAAGGTCGAGTCGCGAAACCGCGAGCTTCGCGACCTCTTTCGCCGTAAAACATTGGGGATCGAGTAAGCCATTGGGCCGGATTCCCAGCCCCGACAGAAGTTCTAGATCCAAATCTAAAATCCGCGTGTGCTAAGATCAAAGATGATTCATGTCCTTTCTCATGGAGGAGAAAGATCGATGTCGTCGATCAACGGAGCTTCCGACCGCGGAAATAACGAAGATAAAATTCGCCGTCAGCGCGAGACCTACCAGCAGCGCGAGACCGCGCAGGCCAAGGCGCACAGCGAACAGACCAAGCACATGATCGAATCTCATCAGAACGAGATCGACAACATTCGCAAGAGCCACGAGCGTGAAGTGAACGAGCTCAAATCGAAGAGCACTGAGTCTCTCACGCGTCGTGATATGAAATATCAAAAAGAAGTCGAAGGCCTCCGTGAATTGCACTCAAAACAGATGCAACGCATGGCCATGGATCATGGCTCCAATAAGGATCGCACGGAGAAAAGCCTCAAGGACGAAATCGAACGCCAGAGAGTCACGGGTGAACAGCAGCGTGAGAATCTGAAAAATATCTATGAGTCCGACGTCAAGGCCCGCGACGCGCGCTTTGATGAGTACGCCAAAGAATCGCGCCAAGGTCAGCAAGAGGCGAACCTCGAAATCAAACGCAAGCTCGGCGAGAAGCACCAGAAGGAACTCGGTCTCGTCTCCAAAAATCGCGATGAGCGCGTGCTCGAGTTGCAGAATCACGCCGACACAATTCGCCGCACGAAGGACGAACAATACAAGGCACTCGAGCATCAAAGTCGGCGCAACGAAGCGCGGATTCTGACCGACTCCAAAAACTCTCTCATGCGAGAGCGCGAAACGAATCGCATGATGCAGGAGCAAAACAGCGAAGACCTCAAATCCACCATCCAAAACATCAAAACGCGATTTGAATCGGCAGCTGAGACAAACCGCCGCGACTCAGAAGGCGCAAGGACGGCGTTGGAGTTGAATGTCAATTCTCGTCTGGATGACAAGGTTCGCGCTCTCGAAACGGAAAATCAAAATCTGAAGGCGGATCAGCCCCGGACCCGTGTAAAGTACGAACGTCAGAAGTCACGTGAGCTCGAGAACCAGCGCACGAACATGAGCGCGAACATCGAGAATCTCGAAAAAGCGCGCATAGAGACGGTCGAAGCATCGAATGAGAAGACGAAGCAGGAGATCGGTCGGCTGACAAAGGCCAATGACGAGCGCCTCGGTTCCACGCACAAGTTCTACCAAGACAAAATGGCGATGGACTCGCTCCGGAACACGGAGCGATTCGACAAACAAGAAACCGACAACGCTAAAATCATGGGCCAAGAGAAGTCGACGAATGAAGCGCGTTTTGACAAGCTGAAGAGCTTCAATGAAGTGGAGCAGGGGAAGATGCGGGCCTACTTCGAGCGGGCAACCACGTCGATGAAGGAGAACTTCGAGTCAACGCTTCGTGAGATGCGCGAGCGCGCACAAGCTGAAAAGCAGCAGCTCTTCACTCAGTTCGCAAAGCGCGCCCAGGAAAATGACGCGAAATTCCAGACGCAAATGGCTGACCTCACAGTTCGGTACGAGCGTCAGATTGCGGAAATTCAAGAGCAACACTTGAAAGAGCTGAAGGATCAGCAAGCCGTTGCGGCACGGCAAAAGACCGACGTCATCAAGAAGTCGGATCTGGAATTGAAGACGAAAGAATCACAGTACCAGTATCACATCTCAAAGATCGAAGAGTCTCACACCAAGCAAATTGAAGACCTCAAGCGCAAGCACGAGGAATCCCTTGCAAACCTCGTGAAGAGTCGGCAGGCTTAAAACGCAATCCGCACGGTGAATAGGATCGTTCGCCGCGCGGGAAGCGACGAGAGAGGACATGTCTGCTGAAATGGCAGGCATGCTGATTTCGTTTACTCGCGTTTCACCGCGCGACCCACCCATAAACAAAAGTCGCTCATCTCGGAGGGGTCAGGCATGCTTGCCGATCGCAGAACCAAAATCGTTGCTACCATCGGTCCCGCATCACGCTCCAGAGAAAACCTAAAAAAAGTCATCATGGCGGGAATGAATGTCGCACGACTCAATTTCAGCCACGGCACTCACGAAGATCACCTTCAAGTGATTCGTGATCTTCGCGAACTCTCGGCTGAGCTTCACGCACCGGTCACGATCCTTCAAGATCTTCAGGGGCCCAAGATTCGCGTAGGTCGTTTCGAAAATGGCTCGATCGAGCTCGTGGAAGGCGACCGCGTCACCCTCACGACCGAAAACGTTCTCGGGCGCCCGGGCTTGATTCCCTCCGACTTCAAAGATCTTCCGCGATCTTCGAAGCCCGGCGGCCGTATCATGCTCGACGACGGTCTGCTCGAGCTTCGCATC
>SXSP01000185.1 GCA_005792225.1 Bdellovibrionales bacterium
GGGCGAAATATTCTTTCTAAGAAAGAGAATCTCCCGCCGGAGTTCGAAAATCTGCGCGAGGTGGCCGTCGATGGGGCCGCCCCTCAAACTTTCTTCGAGGGTGTCAATTCGCTCCGTCAGGTGATCAACCACTTGATAGTAACCGTCGACGATCGAATCGAGGAGCATGTAGACGAGGTAGTCGGCGCCGCGCGCCCGCACCTTTCCGGTTTGCGAGTTGATGCGGTCGCGAAGTTTTCCGAAGACGTCTCCGGGCGCCTCCTGAAAAGTGAGAACCGTTTGGTCTTTTAAGATGATGCTCACGTGCTCCTGCGTGAGCCGATTGTCAGGGGTGACGTAGAGCATCTTTAACGCAAAGAAAAAGTAGCCGGGAAATGATTCGAACTGGGGACGTAAATACGTATTGACCACATCTTCGAGGGTCAGCGGGTGAAGATCGAAGGTCTGTCCCACGCTTTGAACGAGCGAAACGTCGTGGACACCTTCGACGTTGACCCACCGAACGCCGTTCGGGGCGAGAAGGTTCTTGAGCTTGGGTTCAGGGACTTCTTTATGAAAGGAACATGACTCCGCGTTGTACTGAACGAGGCTGATCCAGGGTTTAAAATCCTGATGGGCGCCCGCGTGCACGGGGGTTCCCGGCGGCAATCCCAGTTTTTTCGAACGGCCGCGATCAAAAAGTCGAACGAGCTTTCTTTTGCGTGAGCCTTTTTTTGCCATGGGGCCATTAGAAAAAGTTCGACGTTAAAAAGCAAACGCTAAAGCCCCCTGTTTCAGCCTGAGGCGCGGTTTTACCGAATTCTCACTCCAGTCGAGGGTCTGTTCAACCGATGAGAATCATGCGAGGAACACCAATGAATTCCAGTCTTGCAGCCCAGATCGAGCCCGGCCACCGCAAACTCCACGATTGGGTGGGGCAGGGTGTTCTGTACGCCTTCGTCGACCCCTTCTTCGAAATTCCGTTTCCGGTTGAGCAAGCGACGCTTGAGACCCGCGACACGGACCCCGTATTTTATGAGCTGATCGCATGGGACCAAGTGACTTACGAGCCGCCAAAGCTCGTGAAGGTCACGGGTCAAGTGCTCGAATGGATCTTGAACTCCCTCTCGACCGAACGCTGGGGCATTTTTGTAGCGAGTCATCTCCCCATGCAGGATCTCGCGAAGCATTACCAAAAATTCGTGATCGCACGGGGTCCCGATGCGAACCCCTATTTCTTGCGCTTCCACGACGCGTCCGTCCTCGAAGTCTTGCTGCGCACTTGGGAGCCCAAAGAAAAAAGCGTTTTCTTTGGTCCCTCGATGGCCTTCGCGCTCCCGGATCTCGACACGATGGACGTTCGCATTGAACAAAATCCATTTAGTTCGAAATCGCGTCCCGTGCCGAATCCCGAAGACTGCTTGCTGCAGCTCCGCGAACCTCAGCTGCGCCAGTGCGGCGAGGCGATCGATCGCGATCTGGTAAAGGTGATCTACTGGCACCTTCGCAATCACCACGCGAAGTCCGTGCAATTTCTCGAGCGTCCCGTGCTCGAAGAGAGAATTTATTTTTCCATTCAAAAAGCGCGTCGCTATGCTCTCGGTACGGTTTCGGACCTGGCGGGATTTACGGCTCTCATGTTTGAGCTCGCGCCGAACTTTGACGATCATCCGAGTTTCCGCGTGATCCTTGAAGACGCCAAAATCCCTCCCGAAGCGAAGATGCGACGGCTCTCGCAGGTGATCACCGACCGCGAGTGGAAAGAAGCAGCCCTCAACTACGATCGTAAGTTTTGGGTTAAGGCCCAACGCGCTCGAAAATGAGACGCGCTAAGTCCCAGAAAACCCATCCCTGAGCTGCCTGAACGTCTCGTCGTGAAACGCGAACGAGGCGTTGAGGATTTCGTAACCATCTTCAGAACGCACGACGTACGGCCGATAAGTTTTGTATGAGAGTGAGTTGGACAGACATTCCGGATTGGTCCCTTGAGGTCTCACGGACCATCATGGAAGCCGTTCGCGCGAAAGATCCCGAGACATACTTCCACTGCATCCGCGTGAGCCGTGGAACGCGCCTCCTTGCAAAGGCCGCGGGCTTAAGCGAGATCGAGCAAAAGACCGCGGAGTTTGCCGGTCTCTTCCATGACATCGGAAAAATCGGAATCCCCGATGAAATTCTCCTGAAGCCCGCAAAGCTCACGGAGGAAGAGTTCGCGATCATGAAGTCGCATCCCGAAAAGAGCGTCCAGATCCTTCAGCCTCTCGCCAATATCGAATTCTACAAGAGACTTATGCCCGGAATCCTTCATCACCACGAGTGGTTTGATGGTCGCGGCTACCCGCATGGGGTTGAGGGCGATCAGATTCCCCTTGAAGCTCGCCTCGTTCTCATTGCCGATACCTACGACGCGATGACGGCCGATCGGGCCTACCGCAAGGGACGAGCGCCGGAAGTGGCCTATAAGGAGCTGCAGGATTTCGCCGGTCGGCAGTTTGATCCGCAGCTCGTGAAGATTTTTGTTGAAGCGCACCCCAAACAAGAAGCGCGCGATCAGAAGATCTTTGAGGAAATGAACAATACGGTTCTTAA
>SXSP01000186.1 GCA_005792225.1 Bdellovibrionales bacterium
AATCAGTTTAGTCTTCCTCAAGTGCGTGATGCCGCGCTGGAAGCAGGTCTGCCTGTGAGGCGCGTATGAGTAGAGTTACGATCATTGACTACGGTCTCTGCAATATTTTAAGCGTTACCCGCGGCTTCGAGTCGGTTGGCGCTGAGGTGGAGCTGACGGATTCGGCCGCCGCAATTGACCGCGCTGAGCGGTTGGTTTTGCCTGGAGTTGGCGCGTTCGCGGACGGTATGGCTGGGCTCCGCGAGAAAGGCTTAGTTGAGCCTCTTCGTGAGTATGCGAAGAGTGGCCGCCCTCTCATCGGGGTTTGTTTAGGCATGCAAATGCTTCTTGAGACGAACGAGGAGTTCGGGATTCACGAGGGACTTGGTTTGATTCCCGGTCGCGTGGTGGCGATTCCCGGCACCGATGCCGATGGTCGTGCGCACAAGATTCCGCATATCGGTTGGACGGATCTCGTTCCACCCGAAGGAACGACTCCCGAGAGCTGGAAGAAAACTGTTTTCAAAGAAATTCGCCCGGGAACCGCGGCGTATTTTGTCCACTCCTATACGGCGGTGACCACGAATCGTGCGAATCGTCTTGCTGACAGTTACTACGGTGGCCAGTTGATTTCGGCTGCGGTTTATTCTGGAAACGTTTACGGCTGCCAATTCCACCCGGAAAAAAGCGGACCAATCGGCTTATCGATCTTGAAGTCATTCATGGAGCTTCGTTAAGCTTCGTAGAACGACTTCTTCAAATCTTTTGGGAGCTGAAGGGTGAGGAGTTTCGTTTTGATCTCCTTCGCCGCCCCACCTGATCCGTAGGGGAGTTCCTGAGTTTTGATTTGTGCTCGGAACTCCTTCGAAATTCCTCTCTCAATCGCTTTCAAGATGACTTGAGCCTTGGGTTCGCAGGTGAGGACACTTGAGGGTCTTGCGCGACCCTTTTGGCGATCGCCGATGTCGATCGTTGCGATTCCGAAATAGGGCGCCTCGATGATTCCGCTCGAGGAGTTTCCGACCATCGCGTCGACGAACTGAAGTGTTGAGAGATAGCGAAGAGTTCCAAGCGAAGTGTGAGCGACGGCGCGCTGAGAATTTTCCGCGACAAAATTTTCAATCATCGGGATCAAGACGCGGCCATCGGTGTCGGCGTTTGGCTTTGTGAAGACGATGTGAGTGTCTTTGAGTTCGGTGAGGGCGCCCAAAAGCTCGCGGAATTGTCCCGCTGGTGATTCCTTCTCTTGAGTCACTGGATGAAAGGTGACCATGAGGTTACTTTTGCCGAATTTGAAACCGAGCGAAGCTTCGAGCTCTTCGAGTCCCATCAGGTTCATCGACTTGATGTTGTCGACAGTCATCGCACCTGTATTGAAGACGCGATCAGGGCTCTCACCAAGACGAATCACTCTTTGCCGGTGATCCTCGGTCGAGGCGAAGTGCCAATAAGACATTTTGCTGATGGAGTGCCGGAAGGCATCGTCGATTGCGCCTTCCGTGACTTCACCACCATGGATGTGCGCGACCGGAATTCTGAGGGCCGTCGCGGTCGCCGCAGTCGCGAGCGTTTCGAAGCGATCACCGAGGAGGACCACCACGTCTGGCTTTAAGTCGTTCAGTGCATCAGCCATCGAGATCATCGTGAGGCCCATCGACTTCGCGATCGCAACGGGGGTGTCCGATGAGAGGAGCATCTCGACTTTTTTGTCGATGTGAAAACCGTCGGCTTCGATTTGTCTGTACGTCAGCCCGAACTCGGGAGAGAGATGCATACAGGACGCGATGATCTGCAGATCGCAAGCGGAATCGCCTCTCAGCTCCTTTAGGAGCGGGAGAAAAATTCCGTACTCGGAGCGAGTGCCCGTGACGATGCAGATCTTTCGCTTCATACCATTTCGTCCTCTTGATAATCACGCGCGGCCGGAGTGCCGAGGATCTCGTGCCACTTCATCGGGCTGATGCCGGAGCCTGGGCGTTTTGTCGTAAGATTTTGCGCAGTAAACACCTCGCCCTTTTTGATTGGCTTCGCGGTCACAATGGATTTTCGAGCGATCACGCGGTTTTTGATTTCGCTTGTCGTTGGCTCTTTTTCCTCTCGGCCGAGAGCCGCTTCTATGTTGCGGATCGCGTTCACCATCGCCTTGAGCTCATGCGGCTCGAGGCTAGCTTTATGATCAGGGCCGGGCATATTGCGGTCGAGAGTGAAATGTTTCTCGATCACGGTTGCTCCGAGAGCCACGGCTGCGATCGGAACTTCAATTCCGAGAGTGTGATCGGAGTAACCAAAGCGAGTCTTCATCGCCTCGCCGAGCTTCGACATCGCACGTAAATTTACATCGATGAATGGAGTCGGGTACTCTGTATTGCAGTGAAGGACGGTGAGGCGTTCTCGGGGTATGCCATTTTTAACGAGGGTTTCCACGGCGTCGCGGACTTCGCCTTGATCGCACATTCCGGTGGAGACAATCACATCCTTTGCGAGCTTAGCGATGCGCTCGAGATAGGGTAAGTTTGTAATCTCACCCGATGGGACTTTAAAAAGGTCGAGCCCCATTTCTTTCAGGAAGTCGAGGCTCGC
>SXSP01000187.1 GCA_005792225.1 Bdellovibrionales bacterium
CAGCCCTTCTTTGTGCCCGTGAGTCCCATATGCTCCCGGAGGGCATCGAGGAGAGAGGTCCAATGTTTCACATCAAGGTGAATGTCCTCACCGTTTACTTTTAGGTGAATTCCGTTCGACCCCTCGGTCGATGAATTTTGTTGAGTCGACGATCGAGTTTCCAATGGCATTTTTGGCGGTGAATCCGTCGTTGGTTTTTCCATTCCATCCCCCTCCGCGTTGACATCATCATCAAAGGAGGAATGCCGAATGGCCAACGTCAGATTCATTCGTGTATCACGTTACAAACCCCACCGATCTGTTTTGTTGAATTGGAGAACTCACAGACTCAACTCCATCTGAATATTACATCTCAAGTAGTCGTCGTGGCTCGTGCCGCATTCGGTGAAGCCGTGCTTTCGATAAAGTGAGATTGCGGGCTCAAGAACCGTATTCGAAAGGAGCAAGACTTTGCTCGCGTGATGCCGTCTGGCCCAATCGATTGCGGCTTCGATCAGAAGGTCTCCATAACCGCGGCCACGATACTTGGGATCAACGGCCATTTTTGCCAGCTCAAAGCAACTCGGCCCGTGCGGTATGAGTGCGCATGTGCCAACCGGCGTCCCCTCATCTAAAACAAAAAAGATCTCTCCGCCGGGCGACAGGATCGCTCGCTCGGGGTTTTCGAGCTGCTCCAAGTCCGTTTTCTCAACGCTGAAGTGAGTTTCGATCCACTCCAGGTTAAGTTCCTTGAATGCGGCGAGATAGCGCGGGTGAAAGGTCTCGACGTTTGATGAACTCCTCATGCAAATAACCGGAACGAAGACGTCATCGACGAAATTAATTTTTTCGGGCCGAGAAGCGCGATACCGACGTAGCTGAGATCTTCATTTGAAGTGAGCGCGAGCAGTTCGCGATAAGCTTCGAAGGTCCGCGCTTTGCGGGCCGGTTCCGAAAAGTCGATGACGAGGACTTCTTTGTTTTCGCCCGCGAGGTCGCGAAGGTTCTTGAGATCCGTTGGGCTTGCCTGCAAGAGCGGAACGGGAATATTAACCAAGCCGGCGTGGAAGATACCAGAGCCATCCTGAAGGTCCTCGGCGACGATCTCCGGATTCTTCATGCCGATCGTGATGGCGAGAACCGCCGACGCGTTGGCCGCGAAGCCAGGGGGCAGGCCCTCGGCGAGAATGATGACACATTTTTGATCCGGTTTCCCGTTCATCTCTGATCTCCTTTCGTTGCGTTGAAAATTGATGTATCACCGGATGCGAAAACCGATCGAATAGGAGATTTCAGAAACTAGTATCGTTTTGGATACTAGTTTTGATGGGGTGCCGAAATGGCGAAAAAGAAATTTAACTGTCCAGCTGAGTTGTGCCTGAGTCTCATCGGGGGTAGGTGGAAGGCGATTCTTCTCTACAACATGCGAAAATCGCCTCGCAGATTCGGTGAGCTGCGACGGCTTTCGCCTGGTATTACTCAGGCAACTCTGACTCGGGAGTTGCGGGATCTTGAGGCAAGCGGACTGGTCGAACGCTCGGTCTTGGGGCGCGATCGGCTCTCGGGTGTCGAGTACGCACTGAGTCCCAAGGGCGAATCACTTAAGCCGATTCTCTACGCGATGATCCGTTGGGGAATCGCCAACCAATCCGATTACGTCATCGGCGAATTCGGAATGGCACCGTTTACCAATTCGCGAGGCTCATGAGACAAGCGGATTTCGGTCCGCGAATGAGTTCGTGATTTTCGACGAAGTTTAAAAAGGATCGAAGGGCCGAACTCTCGTTTTTCTCCGACCAGTAGGCGGCCAGACTCATTCGGGCGAACTCATTCTTGATCGGAACAAAGCTCGTACCGGGTATCGCGAATTGACTGAGTGATTGAGTCGTCAAGAGGAGCCCGCGTCCGCTGGCCACGAGAAAGGGGCAGTGTTGATCTTGCTCTCTTTGGTGAAACCGGACCTCGGTCTTTTCTTGTCTGAAGAGCTGAACGACGGAATTGTAGAAGCCCTCGACTTCCTTTTTGTCGTGCATGATCAACGTTTCGCCTTGAAGATCCTGGATTGAGATATGTTTTCTCCGTCTGAGCCGGTGGTCGTCGGGCACCAAGACGCCGAGCGCTTCCTGAACGAGGACGAGTGAAGAGTATTCGTCGTGCGGGGCCGCCGGCGCTTGGACGATCGCGAGGTCGATTCGCGATTTCTTCAGGCGAGTCATTTGCTCGTCCACTTTGCCGTCGAATGTCTCGAGTTGAACTCGCGGATGACTCTCCTTAAATTTCCAGATCGCCTTCATTACACTCGAATAAAGGGCAGCGGTTGTAAGCCCGATCCGAATGGTGCCGCTCCGAACGCGCTCGGCTTCTTTTGCGGATCTCTTCGCCTCATTCACGCTCTGGAGGATGTCACGCGCATCTTTTAAAAGCGACATTCCGGCCGCGGTGAGTTCAACCTTTCGGGTGTGTCGGAGAAAGAGTTTAACGCCGAGATCCTCCTCGAGCTTCGCGATCAAACGCGTCAGCGGAGGTTGGGTCATATTGAGGCGCTCGGCCGCAAGTCGGAAGTTGAGAGTCTCCGCCACCGATACGAATGCCGACATTTCACGTATATCCATGAGAGCATTATTACCTTTTTTGTATCAATCGTCGATCAAAAAGGAAATTCACAAGGTGCGTGGGTAACGTTAATCTTAAGTCAAAAAAGGGGAGCCCTCATGGCGAAGTTATCCAAAGCATACGATGTGCTCGTGATTGGCGGGGGCCCGGCGGGCCTAAGTGCGGCACTCGCCCTCGGGAGGATGAAGAGAACAGCTCTCGTCTGCGACGATGGGCGCCCGAGAAATGCGCCATCTTCTCATGCGAACAATCTTCCTTCTCAAGACGGAATTCATCCGGGACTCTGGCGCGAGAAGGCGCGTGCGGACTTAAGAAAATACAAGACGATTGAGTTTCATGATGGCGCCGTTCACTCCGTGGTGAGTCGCGACAAGCATTTTCTCGTGGAGCTTGGCTCGGGCGAAAGTTTAGTCGTCAGAAAGGTCATTCTCGCGCACGGGATTCGTGACCGCTTACCCGCGATCGAGGGTCTCGAAGCGCTTTGGGGAAAGGCGGCCTTCCACTGCCCATATTGTCACGGATTCGAGATTCAGGGAAAAAAGCTCGGCCTCATCGGAAACGGAAAGATGGCGGAACATCTGATTCCGATGCTCGCTACACTCAGCGACGATCTCATGCTCCTGACTCAAGGGCCATCGGAGCTCGATCCAGAGTTCCGTTCAAGACTCGATCAGCATGGGATCAAGGTCGTCGAAAAGACAATTGCGACCCTTGATTTTACTGGTGAAGAGCTAAAGGCCGTTCGATTTGAAGACGGCCAACGCCTCGAGCGCGAAGCCCTCTTCATTGCTCCGACGTTCCCGATCGCCATGAAGGCGGACTTCGGTGAGAAGCTTGGTTGCGAGAAAACGGAAATGGGCCACTTTAAAACCGTGGAGACCGGAAAGACAACGGTTGCGGGAGTCTTCGCCGCCGGCGATATTGCCGTGGGCCCGCAATCCGTTCTGGGTGCCGCGTCCCTCGGGCAACTCGCTGGGGCGGGTGCGGTCCATGAGCTCGTGCACGAGGACTTCAAACTTGGACGGACTTCAAAGTCCTGATCATCGCGGCGCCGCTGGCGAGGAGAGCCAAGGCCATCACACCTCGCCAACCGAAACCTCCGTATACGTTGGTTGAAATCGCGGAGCCGAGAGCGAAACTGATAAACATTCCCGTAACAAAAACCGCGTTCAGCGAAGAGCGGGAGGACGCATCGAGCGAATAGATGATCGATTGGTGCGAAATCAGCGACATCTGTGTTCCGGCATCGAAGACGATCGCTCCCAAGATGAGCGCCAAAATCGAGCTCGGGAGGGCGAACATCCAAGCGAATGATGCGATCACCAGGAGAACCGCGAGGCGAATGACGAAAACGGGGCCACGGGAATCAGAAATTTTTCCCGCAAGGGGAGCGACGAGGGCGCCGGCCGCGCCCGCAAGACCGAAGAGCCCGATCTGCAGAGTCGAAAACTGAAACTCCGGCTCGGAGAGATGAAACGAGAGGTTAGTCCAAAAAGCGCTGAAGGCAAATCCAACCAAACCGTGGGTGATGAGTGACCGAGTCAGAAGGGGTTCGCTCAGAGGAAGTCGAATGAGCTTTTTCATCAACTCTGCATATCGGATCGACTGGGCAGGTGCGGTCGAAGGTAAGAGCAGAAAAACTGCTCCGAGAAAGAGCGCAATGAGAATCGAGAAAGACCAAAACACCCATCTCCAGTCAAACTGTGTCTCGATCCACCCACTCACGGTTCGAGAGGCCAAAATGCCGATGAGAAGGCCCGACATCACGAGGCCAACGACCTTTCCGCGCTCCTTTGCCGGCGCGATCTCGGCCGCGATGGGAACAAAGTCTTGCGCGACACTCGCGAAGATGCCTACCACAAAGCTCGCGGCAAAGAGTTGCCAGAGTGACGTCGATGCACCAATCGCGAGAAGACCCAACGAGAGCACAAGCATCTTACGAGTGGCGAGCTGCTTTTTATTTACGATGTCTCCTAGGGGAACGAGAAAGAAGATTCCCAGCGCGTAACCGATCTGCGTGATTGTCGCGAGGAGACCGATCACCGACGCTTGAGTTTGAAAGACGTGCGCAAGTTCACCGAGAATGGACTGGTTGAGGTAAATACCGGAAACCGCGAGACCGGTTGCGACGGCGAGGACGAAATAAGTGAGTTTTAAAGTTTTCATGGAGCACCTCTCAAGCCAAACAATAGCGGAATGATCTCGTCAGTTCCAATTCGACATTGGCATCAATTGATAAGAAATGCTAATCAGTGAAGATATGGACATCCACCAACTTCGTTCATTTTTGGTTCTGGCGAACCTCCTTCATTTTCGCAAAGCCGCCGAGGCACTCAACATGACCCAGTCGGCGCTCAGTCAGCAGATGGCGAAACTCGAACGTGAGTACGATCTAGAACTCTTTCACCGCACCAGCCGCGCCGTCTCGCTCACCTCCGCGGGGCGTCTGTTGCAGCGACGGGGGCGGAAGCTCGTCGCGGATTACGAGAAGCTGGATCAAGAGATGCGATCGATCTCCGAGCGAAGTTCCGTGCGACTCGGGTATCTTGAGTACCAAAACTTAGGCTTCGTTCATCGCACGGTTCGAAACTTCTCGAATGAGTCGGACAAAGCCCGACTTGAAGTCATAAACGTCAATGCGAAGGAGATCGTTCAGCAGGTGATTCAGGGCGAGATCGACCTCGGCATCACGCATCTTCCGGTCGACGGCGGAGACTTGATGGTGTCACCCTTGTTAAAAGGTGAGTGGGGGTTCATCGTGCCTTCCGATCACCCGTGCGCTGAAAAACCTCGGCTCACCGCCGCTGACGTCGAAGGTGAAAAGCTGATTCTCTTTAAGCGAGACTTAAATCCCACCGCATACGACACGTTCATTAAGAGTTTGAAGGGGCGAAAACCGAAGGTGAGCCTTCACATCACCCAATCCGCTCAGGGACCGCAGCTCGTTAAAGATCGCGCGGGTTTATTTCTCGTCGCCTCTTACGTTGTCCAGCCGCTCGCGCAAGGTCTCGTCTTCAAACCCTATACGGGTTTGGGCCGCGAGATCCAACTAGGCCTCATCTGGCGAAAAAGGCCAAAGGCGTCTACCCGACTCGTCATCGACGAGTTGAAGCGGCAAGCAAAAAGCTTCGAATGATGTGAAAGTGGTCCTCGAAGAATTCGGGTTCCATTTTTTCGATTTGCTCGAGCGGAAACCAACGCGCATCCGCCGCATCATCGTTTGCTTCGATCTTCGCCGTCGAATCACCTGGTAGCTCAAAGAGATGCGCGTGGGTGATCGTGCGCCCCCGACTCGAACGTAGCGGATGATCAAAGGTGCGCGCATGGCTGAAAGCACGACGTAAAGACGCGTCGGGAACTTCGATCTTCGTTTCTTCTCGCAGCTCCCGAAGTGAGCAATCGAAAATCAATTCACGTGGATCAAGAAAGCCCCCCGGGATGGCCCAAAGGTCTTTGCCCGGTGCCTTCTTCCGTTTGATTAAGATCATCCGCCCTGCTTGGATCACGAGAGCATCCGTCGTGACGAAGACTGGTTCAAAGGGGCTCTCCGACCACGCATCCTTATATTTATCGATCGCGCGTTGTTCCTCGACGAGCCGCTGATACTCAGGCGTCGTAGCAAAGCGCGTAAGAAATTTCTTCGTCGCCTCTGCGAGATTGAGATCCGAATTGACCGAAGAGGCATCCCTAAAAAAGTTTTCGCGAATGGACTTCTGGCTCACGTTCGAAAATCCTTCGACCTTCTTGAAATCCCAGTTCGTAAACCACTTTTCGTCAGCGAGATTGTAGTGAGTGAATCGCCGCGCGTTCGGGGCGATACTTGTCACGGAATCGATCACGCTCTTGATCCAGACCGCTTCATCGTCGAACCGGTCGGGAACTTCAATGAACAAGACGCGCGACCGATGTTGTGGATCAAGATTCGCGTCGATGAAATCGCGTCGCTCACTTGCAATCCAAGGGTTGCGCAGGCTACGAGCCGACCTTGCAGATCCGATGATCACCACCACGCCATCGTTCGCCGCCAGTGCGGTCTCAACAAGTTTTCGGTGTCCCTCGTGAAAAGGCTGAAATCGACCGACAACCACTCCAACGGTTGAAAAGCTTAAATTCATCATCCCTGAAGTCCTCTCTGACGGCTGCGAATTTCACCGACCATTTTATTTTTTAGCTCAAAGAGATTCGTCTCTAAGCCGACCGGGTAGGAGTGAGGATTCAAAAAACGCTGAATCGTCGGATGCAAGTAACTGATGTCCTCAGCGCGACGCCGACGGCTGGATTCGACATGGGTGTCTCGCCGAATCACGGCACCATTTCTCACGACGGGTTTCAAGAGATCCTCGAATGTGGACGAGGGTGAGAAGACTTTTCTCCGCGTGGCATCCGAAGGATCCACAATCTCAAAGGAATCACTCGGGGAGTGATTCAAATCAAAAATCATATCGCCGGAGAAAAACCCGTCGGCGCGTTACCTGCGGACCTGATGAAGCCCGGGAGTCGTGATCTTCGCGAGCTGCTCCGAAAGCTTCATCCGATATTTCCAATCGGAGTCGCCGTCTTTGACCGCAACAAGTTTAAAGACTCCACCGAGCGCCGGCTGATCCGAGGCAGTCACGAGTTTGGTTCCGATTCCCCAGATGTCGATTCTCGCACCTTGCATCTTCAAGTTCTGGATCAAGGTTTCATCCAGGTCATTGCTCGCGACGATCTTTGCCTCGGGCAGACCCGCGGAATCTAGAATCTGCCTCGCCTCGCAACTTAAGTAAGCGAGGTCGCCTGAATCAAGACGAATGCCGAGCATCTGGTGGCCCTGGCTCTTCAGCCACCGACCGGCTTCCGCGGCATTCCGAACTCCTTCGAGAGTATCGTAAGTGTCGACGAGAAAAACCGAGTTGTTCGGCATGGCGTCCGCGAACGCCAGAAAGGCTTCTCGCTCGTCATCAAATGCCATCACCCAACTATGAGCGTGCGTTCCCCGAACGGGAATTCCGTGAAGCTTGCCCGCCAAGATGTTCGATGTCGCATCGGCTCCACCCACGTACGCCGCGCGCGACGCGGAAATTCCTCCATCGACACCTTGAGCGCGACGTAAACCAAATTCGAGAACGTCATCGCGACCTGCCGCGAATTTTACTCGCGCAGCCTTGGTCGCAATGAGAGTTTCAAAATTAATCAGATTGAGGAGGGGAGTTTCGAGAAGCTGACATTGCCAAACGGGACCCTGCACGCGCAACAGAGGCTCACCCGCGAAGACGACCCGTCCCTCTTCAACGGCATCGATATCGACCTCAAGCCGCGTCTCTTGTAAGAAGCGAAGGAAGGCCGGGTCAAAGAGCGGCTTTCCATCGCGCCCCTTCAAACTTTCAAGGTAGGCGCAATCAGAGTCGCTGAACCCGTAAGACTCGATGAGATCGAGCGCGGAGTTGAGGCCGCAGTGAATCGCATATCCGCCGCCAAACGGGTTCGCACGAAAGTAAAGATCGAAAACTCCCACCTTCCGTCGCGGGCCTTGGGCAGTTCCTGACTTCCATCCCGCGTACGCCATCGTGAGTTGGTAGAGGTCGGTGAGCATGGAGAGATTTTCTTTGTAGATCGATCCCATGGGTTCATCTATCTCAGCAGAGTCATCGAGGTCCACGGAAAATCAGGTAGTTACCAGGAGTCCATGGGATATTACCCGGGTGATATTGACGGCGGAATAATACCCGGGTAATATAGGGAAGAAGGGAGGCCATAATGCTCACCTACACGGCCTTTGAAGGATTTAAGCGACTCTCGCGCGGAGATATCGAAACCGTCGCCCTCGACGTCGCCAAACACCTGAAGAAGAATTCATCAGCGAGTGTTCTCATCTTCAGCGACTCCTCAGGAAAACAAATGGACCTCGACCTGAGTGGAAGTGAACGCGACATCATCGGTCGCCTTAAAGTTTTTGCGACACCTGAGGCGTCAACAGCCTCCGGCCCTGGTCGACCCAAACTGGGAGTCGTGTCGCGCGAAGTTTCGCTTCTTCCTCAACACTGGGAGTGGCTCGCGACCCAAACCGGTGGTGCTTCGGCGACGATTCGACGTCTCGTTGACGAGAAAATGAAAGCACCGCTGAACGAAAAAGACCGCGCGAAGCAAGCACAAGAGTCGGCGTACCGTTTTCTCACCGCCATCGCCGGAAACTTACCGAACTTCGAAGAAGCGATTCGCTACATGTATCGCCGAGACAAGAAGAAATTCAAAACGCTCGTCGCCGAGTGGCCATCGGATTTGCTGGATCACACGATGATACTGACCGAGGCCGTTTTTTCGCAGGAATCCAAATGAGCTCCAGCCTACCGGCCGCCCACAAGCGAATGAACCTCGCTCACGAGCTTATCGCGGGTAATCGGTTTGGTTAAATGAGCGTCGAATCCCGCATCGAGAGATCTTTTTACTTCTTCAGGCATCGCGTGGGCGGTGAGCGCCACGATGATGCCTGGGTAGCCGAGCTTTCGGAGTTGGCGAGTGGCTTGAATTCCGTCAACTTTCGGCATTTGAATGTCCATGAGAATGAGGTCGAATTTTCTGCCGGTTGCCTCTTTCATCGCTTGCGCCCCGTCGCTGACGAGGTGGACCTCGGCGCCGGCGCTGACGAGGTACCTCTTCATGAGCACCTGATTATCGGCAACGTCTTCGGCCAAAAGAACGCTCACGCCTTCGAGCGGGAGGTTCTCGATAAAATCCGTTGTTCTGGACACAGGCTTTTCGTGATTGGATTCTCCGTACTCGAAGGGAGCGCCGTAGACCTTCACTTCGAAACAGCTTCCTCGGCCGGGATGGCTTTCAACCAATTCAAGGCTTCCACCTAACTGCTCCGCCAGACGTCTGGACAGTAAAAGGCCCAAGCCCGTGCCGCCAAACTTTCGCGAAATCGATTCGTCAGCTTGTGCGAACGGCTGGAAGAGTTTCGATTGATCCGATTCGGCGATACCGATGCCGGTGTCCCTGACTTGAACGATGAGGGTCGATGAGCCCTCCGAGCGGAACGTGATCGTCACCTCGCCATTAGAAGTGAATTTGACCGCGTTACCAACGAGGTTCATGAGGATCTGGCGAAACCTTGCGGGATCGCAGTGAACCGAAGAAGGGATCTCCCCTACGGATTTGATCCTCAGCTGAACTCCCTTTTGTTCTGCGCTCAATCGAAGCATCGAGACGACATCAGACGCCATTGCGAGCGGCGAATACCTCGATTTATGAATGGCGAGCTTACCCGCTTCGATCTTGGAGATGTCGAGCACGTCGTCAATGATGCGAAGGAGGGAGCGGCCACTGGTGTCGATGCGATCAATGGCATCCCGCTTTTCTTCTTCCGTTAAATCGGGATCACGCAGAACTTCGGTGAAGCCCAGAACCGCCGTCATGGGAGTGCGAATTTCGTGACTCATGTTTGCGAGAAACGAGCTCTTCGTTTGGCTCGCGGCCTCTGCAGCAAGGCGAGATTCCTTGAGTTCTTCTTCGAGGACTTTTTGTTCGTGAATGTCGGTGTTAGCGCCGACGTATTTCGTGATTTGGCCTTCGGCATTTCGGATCGGGGCGCCGCGAACCGCATGCCACCGGTACTGGCCATCGCATCCGCGTCGGAAGCGCTGTTCAAAAATAAATTCTTCGCCGGCCTGAACAATTTTGTACCAAACTTCTTTTGTTTTCTCGATGTCATCGGGATGCATGACCAGATTTTCCGGATCATCCCAAGTCGTGCGATCCGGAGTGGCCAAATAGCGCTGCCACCAATCGTTATACCAATCAACGAAGCCATCGGGTCGGGCCGTCCAGACGATGACGGGAAGCCCGTTCGCGAGCTCGCGAAAGCGCAGTTCACTTTCGCGAAGAGATTGTTCGGTCTTCTTGATCTCTGTCGCGTCTCGCAGAACCTTGATGTATCCCATCAGCGTTCCGTCATGCATCAACACGGGATTCATCGCGCCGGTCGCAAAAAACCGAGTTCCATCTTTTCTAATGTGCCACCGGTTGTCCTCGGCTCGTCCGTTTTCTCGAGCCGTTTTCATCTCCTGCAGATGAACGCCATTTGCTAAATCTTCGGGCGTGAAGATCAAGCTACCCTTTTTTCCGATCATGTCTTCTTTTGTGAAGCCCGTGATGTTGGCAGCCCCGGTGTTCCATTCGAGGACGGTTCCGTCGAGATCGGTGAGGATGATCGCATGATCTTTGACGCCTTCAACGACGATACGGAAACGATTCTCCGTTTGGAGCTGGTACTCGGCGACCGCGTTGCGAATTCCGACGGTGATGGCGTCGAGAATGACGTCTTGTTCTTTTTCGGTGAGATCCCCTTCAGCGCGAAGGACGTCGAAGATGACCTGCCGAAGCACTTGGTATTCTTCGATCATTTGCGAGAGGTCGTAGACGGGCTGCGAGCTCCGCTCGGCTCCGTGTTCTCGCGCAAGTTCTTTCTCCTGCAGACGTTGTGCTGGAGACACGTTCGAGAGCTTCGAAATCGACTCCGCGAGCTGGTCCAAGAAGCGGGGCAAGGAGTTGCGAAGAGAATTCGAGTCGAGCGCTTGAGCCGCCGGGATGCAACGTCGTACGCGAGCTTCCCAGGCATTGAGAATTTCGCTCTTCGCTTGAGCGATGCGATGACCACATTCGGGTCCGCGCAGGGTTGACTCTTTCTCATCCATGGTGAGTGCCTGTGTTTCTCCAGTGCTCCACGACTTACCGACGTGGAGTGCAAAGGACTAACACCGAGCCCGCCCTGAGCGCGAGGACCACAGTTGCTTGTTAAGAAAAAACCAACCGCTTCGGCCTTCCGTTAGTTGAACAGAGGCTTGATCCACAACGTCTGCTCGCGGCCCGGGCCGACGGACACGACGTCGATCGGAGTCGCGAGCTCGGTAGCGATAAACTGAACGTAATCGCGAGCCGCCTGCGGTAAATCCTGGATCGAGCGAACTTGGGTGATGTCCTCGCTCCAGCCCGCGAGGGATTTATAGATCGGTTCGATGCGCGAAAGTTCGGCCGATGAAGTCGGAAGATCTTTGATCTCCTGACCATCGAGGCGATAAGCGGTGCACACTTCAATCTTGTCGTGGCCGCTCAAGACATCAAGTTTCATGAGCGCCAAATTCGTAATCCCGTTGACTCGAATCGCGTATTTCATCGCGACGAGATCGAGCCAACCGCAGCGGCGGGGACGCCCCGTCGTTGCTCCGAACTCAGCACCCTCTTTACGAATGCGTTCGCCGAGATCGCCCTCGAGCTCCGTCGGGAACGGGCCCGAGCCCACGCGAGTCGTGTAGGCTTTCGTGATGCCGATGATCTTTTGAACGCTATTCGGCCCGATGCCGCTTCCGACGCACGCGGAACCCGAGAGAGTCGAGGAGCTCGTGACGTACGGATAAGTGCCGTGAAGAAGATCGAGCATCGTGCCTTGAGCGCCTTCAAACAAAACTTTTTTACCGCTCTTCAGCGCCCGGTGGATCATCGTCGATGCATCTTTGCAGCGGTAAGGAGCCAACTCATCGGCGAGTTGAAGCAAGCGCTTATAGAGGGGCTCAACGGCGACGGGCTCGGTCTTGTAATAGCTCTCGAGAAGGAAGTTTTTCTCTTTCAACGAGGCCGTGAGCTTTTCTTTCAAGGTCGCGGGATCAAAGAGATCGCCAAACAAGATGGCCTGGCGTGCCGCGCGATCCTCGTATGCAGGGCCGATTCCGCGACCGGTTGTTCCGATTTTCTCGTGGCCGAGTGCTTTCTCACGCGCTTGATCGATTTTGCGGTGATACGTGAGAAGAACCGTCGCCGAATCCGAAATGCGAAGTTGTTCGGGATTCTGGATGAGGCCCGCTTCTTTCAGTGCGTTGATCTCGCTCGTCACTTCTTCGATGTCGAGAACGACGCCGGCCGCGATAATGCAGACCGTTTTCGGATGCAGGATGCCCGAGGGCACCAAGTGAAGAACGGTTTTCACGCCGTTGACGACGAGCGTGTGACCCGCGTTCGCTCCACCCTGGTAGCGAACAACGAAATCGGCCTGGGCGGAAAACACGTCCACCACTTTGCCTTTGCCCTCATCTCCCCATTGCGAGCCGACGACGATGATTCCTGGCACGGATAATCCCTTTCTCGATAGCTATGCGCGTTCAAGGCGGATTCAAAGTCAAACGATCGCGATCATCGTGAGATCTCACGGCTAAAAAATTGCGATCAGCTTTTATCTTGAATCGACCCGTAAGAAAGTCGCTGAAATGGCCGGTGAAATCAAGGAGTGGGCGGCCAGAATGCGCCGCCTCAAATTACCGGAATCACTCTGTGGGAGCAGATTTGAGAGAGCCCTTGCTAAAACCGGCCATCCACCACGGGTCCGTCGGCGGCAGGGGATCGCTCACCGTTTCGGAGCCAGCAAAAGCGCGTAGTTTTTCAGCAGCATCCCAGGATGCCTTTGCGAAAGCTTCCTTCGTCGTCGCCCCGATGTGGGGGCTTAAAACGACGTTGGGGAGATTTAAGAGCCCCGAGTAGCGCGGAAGCGGCTCGCGCTCGTAAACATCGAGGCCGCACGCCGAAATCCAACCCATGTTCAGGCCTTCAACGAGATCCTGTTCAGACACGACCGACCCGCGCGACGTGTTCACGAGAATCAGACTTCGGTTGGCCGTTTCCAGAAGGTGTCGATGGATCATCCCACGAGTTTCGTCCGCGGCTGGCACGTGAACGCTCACGACGTCGGCGAGCATGAAGAGCTCGTCGATCGCGAAACGCTGCGCTCCCAGCGTCTCGAAATGGTCGTTCTCCTTGTAGGGGTCGAACGCGATCACTTTCATCCCGAACGCTTGCGCCATTCGAGCTACGCGCGTTCCGATGCGACCGAGGCCCACGATCCCGTAGGTTTTTCCTTCGAGTTGCGTTCCGATCAGTGACTCACGCTTCCAGTCGCCACCTTTGACCGAACGGTGCGCATCGACAACTCGTCTCGCGCAGGCGAGGACGAGCGCCCAGGTGAGCTCCGCAGCCGAAGCCGCGTTGGCTTCGGGCGTGTACATCACTTGAATGCCGCGTTCCCGGCACGCATCGAGATCGATGTGATCAAAGCCACTCGTCGCCGTCACGATCACGCGCAAGCGAGGAGATTTTTCGAGAAGGGAACGATCCACTCTTGTGCGACTGCGAATCGCGAGTCCGTCGACGGTCGCGAGCTCTTCCGCCGTCGGTTGCGGCTCGGCACTCTTTGCTACGCGCAATCGACTGTCGCCCTGAAGGCGCGCGTAAGCATCAAGTTCAAAACGATCCGTCACGAGAACATGGAACGGCTTCAAGGTTTCTCCTCGGTCATGACGACGGCGGGAGCTTCCGCGAGCACGGTTTTAAGCCGTGCTCGCGCGGATGCGAGTTGCGCTTCGCTCACCGTTCCGCTTTTAAGTTTGTTCAAGCTTTTCGCAAGTGCTTCAAAAGTGCGAACTTGATCGGAGTCACTGATCGCGCCCATATGACCGATGCGAATGATTTTACCTTTGAGCTGATCCTGCCCACCCATGACGACGACTTGATGTGCTGTTTCCATTTCCGCGCGGACTTTTTGGCCATCGATTCCTTCGGGGATTCGAATCGCGGTGAGCGACGGGGAGGGCGCTTCAGGAAAAATTTCGAGTCCCATATCGCGAGCCGCGAGAATCGTCGCTTTCGAGAGTGTCTGGATGCGCTCGTAAACTCGCTGAAGCCCCTGCTTCAAGAAAATATCGAGAACCAAATCCAGCGCACGAATTTGCGTCACCGCCGTCGAATAATAAGATTCTCCCGCGGCGTTCGCGGCCCGTTCCTTCCGCAGATCAAAGTAAAAGCGGGGGCATTTCGCCGTCTCCGCGATGGCCCAAGCTTTCTTTGAAAAACTCACGAACGCGAGGCCCGTCGGAAGCATGAACGCTTTTTGACTTCCGCCAACCATCACGTCGATACCCCATTCATCCATGGGAATCGGAAGTGCACCGAGTGCCGTGATCGCGTCGACCGCGAAGAGCGCCTTGTGTTTCGAAACAACTTTCGCGAGCTCGCGGACGGGATGAAGGACACCGGTGCTCGTCTCGCACGCTTGCGTGAGGACCGCGACCGTATCCGGATCACGTTTGAGCGCCTCTTCGATTTGCTCGACGCGAACGGCGCGGCCCCAAGGGACCTCGATGCGATTCACTCGAGCGCCGAATGTTTCGGCCATTTCCGCCCAGCGTTCGCCGAATTTTCCGGAAACCACCGCGACAACTTTGTCGCCGGGAGAAAGACAATTCACAAGTGCTGACTCCATCCCGCCGGAGCCCGTCGAAGTGTGAATGAAAACAGGCTCCTTCGTGAGATAGACTTGCTTCATCCGTTCGAGAACGCGACCGAAGAGCGCTACGAACTCAGGTGTGCGGTGGTGCTCCATCGGCAATGCCAGGTTTTGAAGCACTTCGGGAGGGAGCGGGACGGGGCCCGGAGTCATGAGCGTGTAAGTCTTCATGGCCACGGAGTTTAGACGCGAAAAGCGTCTTGAGGCAATCAAAGGAAAAGGGTAGTGTCGAACCATCGGATTCACCTTTAACAAAGATCATCAATGAAGGTTCGAATGTCCCGCCACATCGGTTCAGTTCCCCGCCTCCTTGAGTCCGCGATTCGCGGTGGGCTCCTCGTCGCGGCGCTGGTCATGACTCTGGTGATGGCGGGTTGTGCCTATAAGGCCGGCTACGGTGATCGACAACTTCCCGGCGGATACCGCACTATCGCCGTTCCGGTTTTCAAAAACAAAACCCACGACGCCGGAATCGAAACTTACTTCACCAATGCAATGGTGCGCGAGCTTGAGCGCATGCGCATCGGGCGCGTGACCAGCAAATCCGATGCGCAAGTCACTCTTCTCGGCACCGTCGGGGGCGTCGAGTACACGCCCGGAAACACGGTGGTGGGTCCCGAGAGTGGTGTTCCGTCAAACGCGAAACTCAATTTGCAATATCGAATCAATCTCACCGTCGCGATGAAGCTCGTGCGCAATGCGGATGACCGCGTTTTATGGGAAGGCAGCTTTTCGCGCGAACAAACGTACAGCACGCCGCAAATCGGAACTCCTGAACTGACTTCGGCAAACGCGCTCTACAATCACAGTGCACGCTATCAAAACATCGAGGTCATGGCCGCGGATCTCATGGCCGAAGCCCACGACCGCTTGACGGAGAATTTTTAATGGCCGAATCAACGGCTTGGACTCCGCAACGATTGAACGACACGGTCGCACGGGGCGAGATTTATCCTCTCTATTTCCTCCATGGAGATGAAACGTTCCTGATCGACGAAGCCTTAGCGAGCATCGAGCACGCGACGATCGGCGAAGGTATGCGCGACTTCAATCTTAATACTTTCTACGGTGGTGAAGCCGAGGCGTCACAAATTCGCGACGCGGTCGAAACTTTGCCGATGATGTCACCGGTTCGTCTCGTCGTCGTGAAAGATGCGCACTCGCTCACCGATAAAGAGTGGGATTTTCTCATGCCCCTCGTCGAAAACATCGTGCCCACGACGGCCTTCGTCTGCGTGGCAACGAAGATCGACAAGCGGAAGAAGCACATCAAACGATTCATGGAAAAAGGCGTCGTTGTCGAATTCAAGCGCCCCTACGAAGACAAGATCCCTGATTGGATCCGTACGCTCGCCAAAAAACACGAACTCAAACTGCAAGGTGAAGCGGTCGAGCTGTTTCACCAACTCGTGGGCTCTAATCTCCAGGACATCAACGCCGAACTCGGCAAACTCAACCAGTTTCTCGGCGGAAAAAAGACTGCCACGGTCGACGATGTCTTAAAGGCCGTATCGCGCGTTCGGCTCGATAGCGTCTTTGATCTCACGGATGCGATCGGGCGAAACGATCGGGCCCGCGCGCTCGATTGTCTCGTGAACCTCCTGGACAATGGTCAGAACGAAATCGGCGTACTCGCGATGATCTCGCGGCACGTGCGAAATTTAAAACTCGTGAGCGACGGTTTAAAAGAGGGTCTCGCGGGTCAGCGGCTCAGCTCTAAGGCCGGGATTTCACCGTACTTCCTCAGATCTTACGTCGAACAAGCGCGCGCGTGGTCCGACCGTAAGATCGAAAAAACGTTTCAAGCACTTCTCGACACGGACCGGGCGCTCAAGTCGTCTCCGATTGCGTCTCACATTTGGCTTGAGAACTTCGTCGTCCAGACCTGCGTCTAGCTGAATTGGTAGCTCAACTTAAGACTCACCTAAAGACCCGCTCACTCCGATGAGAATATCGGAGGAGTGCCACGTGGCCGCCGATTCGTTCAAGAAGACAGTTCCCACCGGAGTCGAAGCCCGTCGAACACCGAGACGCGTGTTTCAACGACCCGTTGGACTTCTTCGCCATGGTGAGTACACCGTGGTGGGTGCGCTTCAATTGAGTGAAGGCGGAATGCTCTTTCAGTCTAGAGAGAAGTTTCAGATCCATGAGTTCGTGGTGATCTCGATGGTGATCCCCGGTGGAGCGTCGATCGTCACTCGCGGGGAGATTATCTACGAGAGACCGCCGAATGCATCCGGGCTCCCGCAATTTGGCGTGCGTTTTTCCGGCCTGACTCTGCAGTTACGACGGCTCATCCGAAATTACGTCACGGCGAAAACCCAAGCCGAGGCCGAGGCGGAAGCGAGCGAATTC
>SXSP01000188.1 GCA_005792225.1 Bdellovibrionales bacterium
AATGTGAACGAGTTCCTTCTCGAACTGCTCCGCATCGGAAGCGGTCGCGAAGTAGCCACCAAACTTTTCTCCGGCAACGCGAATCGTATGCGCTACCCGGTGGACGAGTTGTCGAACGCTCGTTTCGTGTCCTGTTTTGGGAACACCGGCCCGACGGAAGTACTTACTGACGACGATGTCGGTCGCGAGCTGGCTCCAACTCTCGGGGACTTCCGCGGCATCCATCGCGAAGACGACTTTGCCATCAGATCCCGTGATCTGGCTGGAGCGCTTTGTCCACTTCACTTGGTTATAGGGGTTCTCACCTTTTGCGACGAAGTAGGGTGCAAACTTTGCCCCCGATGCCGACGTTTTCGCCTGAGTAGTTGATTTCGTTGCCATTTTCAGCGCCTCCTGATGCTTCCATGCGATCTCGTGCCGCGACCCCAACCCGTAGGGGTTACCCCTCTAATAGACTACTATCGACAGTAGGATTCAAGAACTATCCCCCTAGATCTAGTGTTTACCAAAAAACTGGACCCCTAAGTATAGGGGTCTTCAAATTCGTCTCGAAATGAGACAATTTGCTGGCCCGCTCCCCGACCTTCCGCTAGCGTTTTAGCTCTTATGAACAAACCGCAGCCGCCTCTCTACTTCGATAATCACGCGACAACCCCGATCGATCCCCGCGTCGTCGAGGCGATGCTGCCATTCCTCAAAGAGCATTTCGGCAACGCCGAGAGTTCACAACACCCCTACGGATGGAAAGCGAAGGCCGCAGTTGAAAAAGCGCGGGTCCAGGTCGCCGACTTGATCGGGGCCGAAGGAAAAGAAATTCTGTTTACGTCGGGCGCGACCGAGAGCATCCATTCGGCGATTTTGGGATTTCTTGAAGAGCAATCACCCGGTCGTCACATCATCACGGCCAATACCGAGCACAAGGCCACGCTTGAGGTCTGCGCTCGCGCAAAGAAGTTCGGGCACGAAGTCACGGTTTTGAGTGCGGATCCTCAAGGACGAATCACCGCCCAGCAGGTGAAAGAGGCCATCAAACCTAACACCGCGATCGTATCCCTCATGCACGGGAACAACGAAATCGGAACGATTCACCCGATCGCCGAAATCGGGGCGATTACGAGTGAGCAAGGCATCACCTTTCACGTCGACGCTGCCCAGACCGCAGGAAAAATCCCGATCGACGTTCGCGCGATGAAGATCGATTTGCTTTCGATCTCGGCTCATAAGCTTTACGGCCCCAAGGGTGTTGGCGCTCTCTTCATTCGCCGCACTTCACCTGGTGTTCAGCTTGCGCCCTACATTGTGGGTGGCGGGCAAGAGCGAGGCCTTCGCGGCGGAACCCATAACGTTCCCGGCATCGTCGGGCTCGGCCTCGCGTGCGCGATCGCCAAAGAAGGAATGGCGGAAGAAAGTCCGCGTCTTCAAGCTTGGCGTGATCGTTTGATTCATCAGATTCAGTCGTCGCTTCCTGATGTGCTCCTCAACGGAGACCCCAAAAATCGCCTCTGCAACAACGTGAATCTGACGATCAAAGGTGTCGCTCCCGATGATCTTCTCCTCGGTTTAAGCGATATCGCGTACAGCTCCGGAAGCGCCTGCACCTCGGGTACCGTGAGCCACGTTCTTCAAGCCATTCATAAAGATCCAAAATTGCTGAGCGACCCATTGGTCGTCACCGTTAGGTTCGGACTCGGGCGTTTCAACACGGCGGATGAAGTCGAAACGTTGGGCCGGCGGCTCATCGAAGCCGTTCAAAATGCTAGAGCAGTTTCAAAGGGTTAGACGAGAGCCTGAGGACGCCGCCCCGACCCCATTCCCAACCGCTTGAAAATACGCTAGAATGTGAGAACTGATGACCCTGTGGAGGGAATAATGATCAACATTAGCGAACAAGCCGCGCGCCAAATTGAAAAGCTGAAGAACGAAACTCCCGACTCTACGGAAGCGAGCTTCTTGCGCGTGAAAATCGTCCCGGGCGGCTGCTCGGGCATGTCCTATAAACTCGACTTTGATAAGAACGCTCCGGCTGCATCCGATAAGGTTTTCGAAGGTCACGGAACAAAAGTTGTCGTCGATACGAAGAGCTATCTCTACATCGCCGGCATGACGCTCGACTTTGAAGGCGGACTCAACGGAAAAGGCTTTGTCTTCTCGAATCCGAACGCATCGAAGACTTGCGGCTGCGGATCGTCCTTCGGCGTTTAATCTTTGACGATCAAACCATTCGGCAGCTCGTTCACGTTGTGAACGGGCGCCGGAAACTCCTTCGCGAGCAAAGTCCCCAAAAGCTTCACCGCCTCCGCCATTCCCTTTACGAGATCCTTCTTTTTCGTGTGCGACAAGAGGACTTCAAGAACCTGATCCCAGGTTGAAGGGTCGAATTTTTCCGCGATCGCTTGGTCGGCGAGAACGACCGCCTTATGCTCGAGCATCGAGACAAAAACCAGAACACCCGTGCGCCCTTCGGTCGCTTTCAGGTGCGCGAGATGAAACTCAAGCTGCGCTCGTCTCATCACGCTGATTTCTTCGTCTTTCTCTGGAGTCAGCCAACGCTGAATGAACGCAAAGTTCTTTAAGCCGAATGCGAAAGCCGCAGCGACGACAACCGTCAGGATTTCTCCGACGATGTTGTGGAGCACGAGTGGAATCAGCATCCACGTCACCGGAACCATCATAAAAAATAAGAGCCAGGGAACATGGCCTGTCGTGATCGAGCCGCGCACGACCATGGGAACAATTTCGGCCGACGTGCGAGACTCGGCATCGGCGACGGCCATCTTGACCGTGTCTAAACCTTCTTTGGTTACGGAGCCGCGGAGCCAGTTCGGAATTTCCATTACCATCCCCCCGAGGCGCCACCGCCGGAACCGCTTCCGCCGCCTCCGCTCCAACCGCCTCCACCACCACCGAAGCCGCCGCCGGAGCCAAAGCCTCCACCAAAGCCGCCTCCCCATCCGCCGTAGTAAATGCCGCTCCGACGGAAACGACGTCCACCGCCGCCGCCACCACGAAAAATGAAAAACGCGAGGATGATCAAGATGACGAGCCAACCCGGCAGACCACCTCCGCGATTTCCACGAGCGGGTCTCCGTATTTGATTTTCAAGATAAGGTTTCAGATCAAAATCGGGATCCGTCTTGCGAACGATTTGGTAGACGCCGACGAGAACTCCGCTGTTGAAATCGCCCGAGCGAAACAGAGGCAAGATCGCTTCTTCGATGATTCGCTTGCTATCGGCATCCGTGAGCGAACCTTCAAGGCCTTGGCCCACTTCGATGCGGACTCGTCGCTCGTTGGGAGCTACGAGGAGGAGAGCACCATTGTCGGTCTTTGTGCCCCCGAGTTTCCAGGTATCGAAAACTTTGATGCCGGCCTGCTCGATCGGCATCTCCTCGAGAGATTTGACGGTGAGAACGTTGATTTGCGATCCACCTTTTTCCCGAAGACCATAGAGGCCTCGCTCGAGTGCCGCGCGCGTCGAAGAGTCGAGAATTCCCGCATCATCGACGACGGGCCCGGTGAGCGGAGGAACTTGAAACTCCGCCCACGCGACCGCGGCTACGAACAAGAGGAAAAAGGAAATCGCGAGAGCGCGCATCTTAGAAAGTCACTTTGGGCGCGTCTTGGATCGTCGTCGGTTGGTCCGCTCCCCACTGCGGCATGGGCGCGTGGTGATAGAGAAGTGAGTTCGTCAGGCTCGTCGGAAAGACGGTGACGAGGTTGTTGAAGTTCTTAATCGATTCGATATAGCGCTGACGGGCAACGGTAATTCGATTTTCCGTTCCTTCGAGTTGTGCCTGAAGGTCTCGGAAATTCGTGTTTGCCTTCAAGTCAGGGTACTGCTCGGAAACAACCATCAAACGTCCCAAGGCCTGAGACAATTGCCCTTGCGCCTGCTGAAATTGCGCGAGCTGTTCGGGAGTCGCCTTAGTTGGATCGATATTCATGCTCGTCGCCTTCGCGCGAGCCTCAGTCACGGCCGTCAAAGTGCCCTGCTCGTGCTTGGCGTAACCCTTTACGGATTCGACGAGGTTCGGAACGAGATCGGCGCGGCGTTTGTACTGGTTTGTGATTTCGGCGAGCGCCGCATCCGCGTCGTTCTTCGCTTGCGGAATCGATTGAACTCCGCAACCGGAGAGAAAGAGTACGAGAGCGAGTCCTGCAATAACTTGAGTGAATTGGGTGCGCATGGCATCCTCCTAGGGCCTGAAATTTACGATGTCACTCACCGCCATGCAATGGAGTTTTTCAATGGTCGAAATGAACGGAACCTACGTCGGCGAAAAACACTGCGAGATCACGCACGGCCCTTCCGGTTCCCTTCTCGAGACCGACGCGCCGAAGGATAATGCGGGTCGTGGAGAAAAATTCTCACCGACTGATTTGCTCGGCGCTTCACTTCTCAGCTGCATTTTGACGAC
>SXSP01000189.1 GCA_005792225.1 Bdellovibrionales bacterium
CGCGCCCGAGGGTCGTGATTTCTTTGGTGCGAGGGGAGACACCTTGAAATCCCGCGAGCACGACGATGTTGTTTTTTGCGAGTTCCGCTTCGACGCGCGCGGGTTTCATGTCGATGATGCGCGCGTTTGAATGAAGTTCATCGGTCAGAACACCCGCTTGGCTTCCCGTGAAACTGATGGCGAGTTGCCCGCGATCGTTGATCGCCATACTCATGAGTGCCATGCTCACGCGCTCACCGGTGGTGAGAAGCATATCGAGTTCACGCCGGTTCGGCGTGGGGCTCACCTTGTAAGCGAGCTCGACGAGTTGATCCGTGGTTTTACCCATCGCACTGACGACGATGATGAGCGCGTGGCCTTGTTTTGCGAGCTCCGCAACGCGTGCGGCGACGTCTTGAATTTGCTCAGGCTTGGCGAGACTGCTGCCACCATATTTCTGAACGATCAAAGACGCCTTGCTCATAATCTGGTTCTCAGTTCGCGGCTTCGAGGCCTTGTTGGCGAACGTATTGCGCGACCGTCGTCATCGATCCTTTCGGGATGCGAATGCGATGGCTGCGAACGCTGCGTGGAATGAAGCCTTTTATAAGCTCGGGATTTAAGTCTTTCAAATATTTTTCGCTGACACCCAGATAGTTCGCGAGATTGATCAAATCGGTTCCACCTGGCACCGAGATCGACTCGTAAGAGAGTGGCATTTGGTAGTTGAGATCGCGAAAGCCGTAGAGAGCGGGCGCTTTCGAGATCAAGGTCGCGGCGATGATCTTCGGAACATAGTCTCGCGTTTCGGCGGGGAGCGCATCCATGTCGGCGAGTTCCCAAAAGTTGTTGGTTCCGCGGCGTTGAATCAATCGGCGAACACCGTTTTCGCCCATGTTGTAACTGGCGGCGACGAGATACCAAGAGTCGAATTGCTTGAAGAGATCTTGCATGTAGCGAATCGCGGACTTCGTGCTCTTGTAGAAGTCGCGTCGCTCGTCAATCCACCAATCAGCTCTCAGCCCGTAACGCTCGCCAGTTGCCGAGATGAATTGCCAGAGCCCGATCGCGCCCGCGTGGCTCGAGGCGTGGCTAACAAATCCGCTCTCGATCATCGCGACGTAACTGAGATCCAGCGGAAGTCCCGCGCGCGTGAGTTCGTACTGGATGAGTGGGAGATAACGGGACGAACGCTCAAGCCAGATGCGGAAGGAGCCGCGACCTTCCGTTTGGAAATAACGGATCCATCTGCGCACGCGTTCGTTGTACGTCACGGGGATATCGAAGATGAGCGGGGTCTCTGAGGGTTTCGAGAGTTGCACGTCGCTCGTTTCAAGTTCATCCATCTGGATGAGGTTTTCTTTCGGTGACGTGTTACCGGCAAGTGTCGGAACTTTATGCTGGAGCTTCGACTTGATTTCGCCGCCAGAGAGCGGTGCGGCCGCTGGCTCCCGGGTCTTTGCGACTTTCTTCGGTGCGGTGGGGATGACCGGAGCGGGAGTCGGTTGCCGTGCGGGTTCTGACGTCGGTTGTGATATCGCAACGGGCGTGCGCTCTACGCCGAGTTGGGCGAGTTCGGTCGTGATTTCTTTTTGATGCGCACGTGAGTGCCGTGCGGGTGCCTTCGGTGCTACGGTTTTTTTGACCGTAGGGCGCTGGAGTGCGGTGGCGCAACTCGTGAGGACTAAGAGAGGACAAGCGAGAGCGACCGCACGAAGCCATGGCTGAAGAAAATCTCGTTGAATCATTTCTCTATAGTAAAGTCGCGTGCGTTCCAGCGTCGAGGCTGGCTTCCTCGTCGCGAGACAATCAGGACAATCCGACAGTCGAGACCAGTTTGATTCATGACGGTCCGTCAGCGGGTTGACGTCGATGTTTTGGAGAAGTGACTGGTCATGAGTCGCGTGTGGGAGCGAGCGCGAGCGCGCCTTCTCGGAATCTTGGATCGTCAGCTCAAGTCCAAATCGAGATGAGTCTCCAGAACGCGTCTAATGTCGTGCGAACACGACCAACGACGAAGGCCCGCGAATTCACATGGCACCGCGCTTGCTTTCTCAAGTCTTGAGCAAAGGAGTGCGAGTATGAGCAAAGGCATCTACACGGCCGTGAGCGGGGCGATTGCCCAGAGCGCGCGACTCGATACGATCGCGAACAACCTCGCGAACGTGAACACTCCGGGATTTAAGCGTGATGGTCAATTGTTCAAAGAGTATCTCACGTCCTACGAAAAGGAACCCGGGACAATCACCGTACCGCGCATTCCTGCTTCCATTGAATCTTTCTATGACGTTCAGGGTGGAGATAAAAGCTACGTTGATATCGCCGGCTCCTACACCGACTTTTCGCAAGGATCACTGAAGCAAACGGGAAATGTTCTCGACCTGGCCCTTGAAGGTGACGGATTCTACGAAGTCCTCGCGCCCGAAGGCGTTCGACTCACGCGGGTTGGCTCCTTTAGTAAAGATGCCGAAGGTCGCTTGGTCACGAAGCAAGGTTATCCCGTTCTTTCCGCTGGCGGCGCCGGTCAAGACCCGTCGACTCGCCAAATTCGTTTGACGGGAAATGGCTCGATTACGGTTTCACCCGCGGGTGAAATCTTTGAGGGTGCTCAACCACTTGCGCGACTCTCGATCCTTTCGGTTACGAACAAAGATAGCTTGCAGAAGGCGGGTCAGAACACTTTTTCGTTTCGCGAGAATCTCCAGCCGGAGATCGTCGTCGCTGCGGATGCGAAAGTTCATCAAGGTTACAACGAAAGCAGTAACGTGAATCCCGTCAAAGAGATGACCGAGATGATCGCGGCGACGCGGACTTTCGAATCCACGCAGAAGGCGATCCAAGCTTACGACCAAATGGCGGGCAAAGCTGCCAACGATATTTCAAAACTCAATAATGGCTAATGAATTCCGAGCTCGAAGAGACAGGAGATAGAAAATGATCAAGTCACTCACCACGGCCGCGACCGGCATGCAGGCGCAGCAAACGAACATGGACGTGATCGCGAACAACTTGGCAAACGTCTCGACGACCGGATTCAAGAAGTCGCGCGCGGAGTTCGAAGACCTCATGTACCACACTCTCAAAGAGCCGGGTGCGGCTTCGGGTCTCAACGCGATTTCGCCCACGGGCGTGCAGACGGGTCTCGGCGTGAAGACGAGTTCCGTACAGAAGGATTTCATCGAAGGAAATACGAAACTCACGAACGGTGCCTTGGATCTGCAGATTGAAGGTCCCGGATTTTTTCCGGTCCAGCTCTCCGACGGGCAAATCGGTTACACGCGTGACG
>SXSP01000190.1 GCA_005792225.1 Bdellovibrionales bacterium
CCCTGAATTCGCCAAGCGCGGAGCCGCGGAACTTCGCGAACAAGGACTCGAAGTCGAACTCTTCGAACTCGAAGGCGACGGCGGCCACCTCGACGGATTAAATCTCATCGGCCAAGCTGGCGGGAGCATCCGTCGGTTCCTTGAGAGCTGAATAGAGCGCTTGCTTTTTCGGGGTCGTATTTTTAGAGTCGCTCAATGTGTATTCGGTTGGTTCGGGCTGCAGCATTGGCTCTATCTTCGGTGTTGTTTTTGGGTACGTTTTTGGGAGTCACGAGTGCGCACGCAGTCGAGATCTCCGCTTACGAAATCCGCTCTCCTTTGGGAGTGACCCTCGTTAAGCCGAGTGACCTCAACTCCTCCCAACCCGGAACCTTGCAGATCGGTTTCGCGAACAATTTCGGCGCCGATGCTCTCGTTGATATCGAATCCTACGGGGTTGGGCTGCGCTTTGATTCCATCTCCGCGACCCGCGAAGACGGTGCCTTCAAGTACGGCGACAAGATCGAAGTCGCGTCGCGCGTTTTCTCGCTCGTCGCACGCAAGCGTTGGGCGATCGATGATTGGCGCTACCTCGCCGCCATCGGAACCGTCGGCGTGTACAATCCGAGTGTCGTCAACCGACGCGCCGTCGGAGTCCCTTGGGTGCAGTACACATCGAAGGATACGAAAGCGTTTTCCGTCGGCGCCGAAGGCGGATGGACGTGGGATCCCTTTCTCGTCGCCCTTGAAGCCGGATACCAATACCTCGTCATGAAGAGTCTTGAAACCGACAAGGGCACACCGCTCCTGAACGGAGCCGGTGCCCCCGTCAACGTCGACTTCAGCGGACCTTACCTGAAGGTGATCCTCGGCCTCCGGTTCTGAAGGTACGCCGTACCGCTTGCGGTACGGCGTACCTTCTGCTTGCCACCCCGCTTCCAAAGGGAGTTATGGATTACGCAATTGAAACAAATGGTCTCACTCGCGTTTATGAGACGTACAAGAAGCCGGAGGGGGTTTGGAACTCGATCCGGGGATTTTGGGATCGTCAGTACGAGCGCAAAGTTGCGCTCAATCCGACGGACCTCAAGATCGAAGGCGGACAGATTATCGGCCTCGTGGGTGGAAACGGCGCGGGCAAGACGACTCTCCTGAAACTTCTCTCGGGTTTGATTTATCCTTCCGGCGGCGAGGCGAAAGTTTTGGGCTCGAGTCCGTGGTCGCGTGATCGGAATTTTCTCCGCCGCATCAGCATTCTGCTCGGCCAGAAGAATCAGCTTTGGTGGGATATCCCGGCGGCCGATAGCTACGAACTTCTCACGCGAATTTACGATCTCGAACCGATCGCGGCGAAGAAGCGGGTGATGGATCTCGCCGAACTCCTTCAGTGTCGCGAACTTTTGCAGGTACAACTCCGCAGATTGTCGCTGGGCGAGAGAATGAAGATGGAGATCATCGGGAGTCTCCTCCACCAACCGGCGGTGCTCTTTCTCGATGAACCGACGATCGGTCTTGATATCGTCGCGCAAACAAATATTCGCGAGTTCCTCGCGGAGTACGTGAAGCGCGAACGCCCCACGGTGATTCTCACGAGTCACTACATGGATGATATCTCGATGCTCTCGGATCGACTGCTCCTGATCAGCAAGGGCTCGATCGTCTACGACGGCACGGTGAACGGCTTCATGTCGAAGACCGAACGGATGCAGAAACTCTCGGTGAAGCTTCTCAAACCGCCGGAAAAAGAAATCGTCTTGAGCGAGCGGCTCACGATTCCCGCGGGAGCCGAGGGTCTGTCGGTGGAACTTCCATCGCAGGAGATGGGCAGTCTCCTTCACCGCTTGATGACGATTTCTCCGGTTGAACAATTGAAGATCGAAGAGGCGAACTTTGAAGATGTCATTCGTCAGTTTTTGGAAACGGAATCTCGGAGGCGCCAGGCTCGCCATCCTTTCCCAACTTGAATATCGCTTCAATCTCGCGACTGATGCCGTGATCCAACCGATTCTCACGGCGGGAATCGAAGTCGCGCTGTGGACGGCGATTTTTGCGGGCTCCGGTCAGGCGACGATCGGATCGTATCCGCGCGAGTCGTATTTGGCTTACGCACTCTGGGCGGCGTTTTTCGCGCGCATTTCTTCAAATTGGATGTATGAGTTCCGCATGATCGAGGAGATCGACACCGGCTCCGTCAACAGCGTTCTCGCGAGGCCCATCTCGTTCTACGAGTACTATCTCTCGCAGTTCTTGGGTTATAAGGTGATCACGTCGTTGATTTCGCTCACGGTCCCGTTCATTCTTACTCTCTTCATCGGCGTTTCTACTTATCACTCGCGCTTTCCCGCGGCGCTTCTTCTCGTCTTTTTTTATTTAGTCTTGGTTCATACGGTGAGTTTCTCGATCGCTTCGTTCGCGTTCTTCTTCAACCGGATTCATTCGCTCACGATGGCAAAGAACATCGCGCTCTGGCTTCTGATGGGAGAACTCTTTCCGCTGGATCTCATTCCGGAGCCTTACCGGTCGTGGGTGATTCATCTTCCCTTCTCGAGTGGAGTTTACATTCCCGTCGGATACCTCACGGGCCGTTTGGGTCATGCGGATCTCTTGAAAGCTTTTGTTTCGGTGGCGCTCGGCCTCCTTGTCTTAGCTCCAGCTTCAAGCGCGCTCTGGCTCGCGGGACGAAAGCGCTACAGCGGAACGGGAGCTTAAGATGCGCAAATACATGAACATCCTCTACGGATTCTTCAAAGCGAGCGCGATTGCGGATCTCGAATACCGTCTCAATATCGTGATGAAAGTCGTCACTGACATCATTTGGTACCTGGCACAGGTTTCGGTTTTCGAGGTCATTTTTCGAAACGTCGATCAGGTCGGCGGGTGGAACCTTCACTCCGCTCGTGTTTTCATCGCCGCTCTCTTCGTGGTCGATTCAATCTGGATGCTGCTTTTTTCCGAGAACCTCGATCGCCTCTCCGACAAGGTCAGACGCGGGGAGCTTGATCTTCTTCTCTCTAAACCCGTGAACTCGCAGTTCATGATGAGTTTTCAGCGGCTGAGTACACCCTATCTCATCAATATCCTGATCACGATCGGCTACTTAAACTGGGCGTTCTTCTCGCTCCCTGAACCGCCGAGTGGATGGCGTCTGTTGATGCTCATCGTCCTCGTTCCGTGTTCGCTCATGATTACTTACGGAATGCGGTTTTTCTTTTCCGCGGCGGCGCTCATCTTCGCCCGCGCCGAGAACATCAATTACATTTGGTGGCAATTCTATCGACTGGGGATGCGACCCGATGCGCTCTATCCACCGTGGCTTCGGTACATCGTGCTCACGGTCATCCCGGTGGGTTTTCTCGCGAGCGTTCCCGCGCGTCTCATACTCGGATCAAACGAATGGGGATTCATCGTGGCCGCGATTGGGCTTGGAGCCTTTATGGTTTGGGTTTCGACTCGGTTTTGGGCATTCGCACTAAAGCGTTACTCCTCCGCGAGTAGTTGAGGAGTTCGTGGCCCGCGACCGTGACCGTTGCGACCGAAAGCGGAAGCACATAGTAGATCAGGCGGAACATCAAGAGACTCGCGAGAATTGCCGCCTCGTCCTGGGCACCCGACGGCAGCATGTAGATCAAGACGGATTCGAACACGCCGAGACCGCCCGGCACGTTGCTCGCAAGCCCCAAAATCAGAGCGAGTAAGAAAGCCGCCAGATATTCTGGAAAAGAAATCTGAACCGGAAGTAACACGTACAAAACCGACGAAGCGACGATCCAATCGAGGGACGCGATTCCCGCCTGCGCGAGGCGAACGCGCCAGTTCGGGAGAACAAACTTTTTTCCAAGGAACGTGAACTCACTCCATCTCTTTCGACCTAATCCCAAGTAGCACGAGACCAAAAAGGCGAGAAGCCCCCCGAAGCCGTGAATGAGATGAGGTGTCATCCACGCGGCCGGCGCTTGCGGTGGATCGAAGAGAAAGAGGACTCCTCCCAGAGAAGCAAAGCCCAACCAGAATGTCACAGCCGAGAAGAGAATGAGTTTTCCGACTTCAAAGGAAGTGAGACCCAGATCAACATAAAAACGGAGTCGTAAACCAGCGCCGCCTAAAAAGCCGAGGTTGTTCGCAAACGTGAAACCTAAAAAACTCGTGAGCATCGCTCGTGGAACCGAAACCGATTTTTGGATGTAATGAAGCCCTAAGAGGTCATAGCCCATCAGAACAAAGTAGCTGAGTGCTGTCAGCGCCAAAGCGGATGCGATTTGATCAAAGGAGCGTTTGCGGAATTCCGCGAGTATCTCGTCAAAGCTGTGACCGGCAAAAGCGTTATGTAGCGCGTAGGCCGCCGCCGCGAAGATCGCGAGGCCCGCAAGCGTTGTGATCCATTTTTGCCGTTCACTTTGAGAATTCATCTGACTCATTCCGAGCCGAGTCTTTCAAAGCTCGACACTTCTTACAAGCTCGCGTTTCGTTTTGAGCAATGTCGCTCCGCAAACACGCCCTGGATCAGAATTTCGTACGGGATTCTTGAACTTCTGCGCGGCAATTTCCGATGTAATAGCAACTGGAGGCTCTCAAAATGGGGATGCTTGATCGCTACCGCAAATCGGGTGGATTCATTCAGCTTGTTATGTTGCTCGAAACCTGCGGGCCGGCGAAGCAAGAAAAATTTCTTGAACTCGTTCGCCAGGAGGCCCCGAATTGGGCCGACGAGATCAAGACCAAGATGATCGACATCAACCGCGTTTATTCTTGGAACGACGAAGCTCTCGCGGAAATCGTGGGAACTCTCCAGGATCTTTGCCTAGCCGTCGCCATCCATGCGGCGGTGGAGCCGATGAAGTCGCGCTTACTCGGCATGCTGTCGCACGGGCGCAAACGCAAAATCGATGACCTTCTCGGTCGCACGCCGCCGACTCCGGCCGAAATCTCGACCATGCACATGAAGATCGTCGAGACCGTGCGGAAGATGGCGAATGATGGATTCCTACGCTTCGATAAGGTCGATCCGACCCTCATTATCGAAGATGATATTGAAGACAAACTCGATAAAATCTCTTTAACTGAAACCTCGTCTTCATCGATGTTCACGATTGAATACGAAGGTGGAGCCGAACACAGCGAAAAACACGACGCACCGGCCGCGAACGATGGCACGAGCGAAGCGCGCCTCGCCGAAATCAGCCAGCTGAGGAAGAAACTTGCCGACGCGAGCAAAGAGGTGGCCGTTCTCCGCCACGAACTCAGCATCGCGCGCGGTAAGCTCGAACAGATCAAAAAAATCGCTTAAGAGAGAATGGGTTTGGCGGGAACTCCGCCCCACGTCTCACCCGGCGGAATCTCGGTCTTCGGCATGACGACCGAGTTCGGCATCACTTTCGCGCCCGCGCCGATCGTCACTCCACCCATGATTGTCGCCTTGAGCCCGATCGTGGCCTTGTCGCCGATCTTCACGGGAGCGAGAACCAAGTAGCCACCCTGACCATAGTGCGCGACGATCGTGACCGATCCACCGATCGTCACCTTCTCACCCATTTCGATCATTGAAGGATCAGAGATGTTCGTCGTGTTGATCGCGGTTCCCGCACCGATCTTCATCCCCATCATCTTGTAGAAGAGAATGTTGAAGGGGCTCGGCGTGATGAATTCAAGAAAGGTGTAACGAATTAAGTAAAGGGCGGCGTTGTGGATATACCAACGAATCGCCTCAAGCGAATAATACGGCCCCCGCCAAGGCTTTAGATTTGCGCGCGCGCAGAAGTTCACTAGCGGCACGATGAAGACCATCGAAAATCCATACGCGTAGAAGCCAGCCGCGAGACCAAATCCGAGAATGAAATAGCGGAGAACCGGCGTTTGAGCTTGGGATGCGACCTGCAAGTACTCGAAAAGCGCAACTCCAGGAATGGCCGCCAAACCGATCATCGCGCAGCTCAAGAGATAGAGAGGCGTGATCAAAATCAAATGCATGAGATTCTTGAATCGGCGGAGGGTTGTTTCAAGGACTCCGCTCACGCCTCCGCGAGTGCTGGCCGTCGGATCGACATAGTCGCGCTTGGGAGTCGCGACTTCGAGATTGGTCTTTTTATCGCTCATAAGTTCATTTTCTCAGAGGTGCCGTGAAATTGGAACCTTCGAGGAACTCGATCAGCTTTCCCGTGACGAAGATGCGGCCTTCTCTCGTTCGCGCTTGATGGCCTTCATCGTCCATGAGAATGAGGGGTGCTTGAACGCCTCCTTGAGCCAACCGATCTTGAAACGAGACGAGTTGATGGGAAAGCGTTTCGCGCGCACCGTATACCAGGAGCGTCGGAGCCTTGATGTTTGCCGTACTCGCCTCGAACTTCTCGCTGATGCGAATGGGACCGCCGATGGAGAGCGCGGCATCGTAGGATCCGCTAAAGTAACTTTGAACTGCGAGGGTCACGAATCCGCCGTAACCCTCACCTATGGCCGCAATCTTCGGGGTGAGATCCTTTTTACGCCATGACGTCTTGATGTGCTTTGCGAGGTCGGCCGCGTCACCGATCGCAACCAAGCCCTTTTCTCCATCATCCGCCGCCGCATATTTTTTTCCGTAGCCGCTGCTTCCGCGGATATTGGGATCAACGACGATGAAGCCGGAGTTGACGAGCGCCTGCGCCGTCGGATCAAAGACCGGTCGACTCTGCTGGGTGGGCCCATCGTGAAAACGAACGACGACGGAACAAGGATCCGCCGAACACTTTTCGGGACGTCTCACCCACATCGGAATTTTTGATCCGTCCCTCGCCGGAAAACTTTCGAGGACCGCCTTTGCAACTTTCTCCTGGAGCTTGCCCGCCCTCGTCCACAACGTGAGTTGTTTAGAGGCCCAGTCGTAAACGTAAGTGCTCTTCGGATTCGAAGCCTGACTGGCCGAGAGAGTCACGAACCTTCCCAGGCGTGAGATATTCCCCACGCTCACGTCATCGGCTCCTTCGATGGACGGAAGCTTCAGGAGATCAAACGTCTTCGGATCCATCACTTCAACCTGCTGGCGTCCTTTTACATTTCGATTGAGATAGATTCGAAAACGCATGCGATCGATCTTGATCGAGTCGATGTCATTCGGCTCTTCGAACGAGATCGCCTTCAACTGACCCTGCTGACCGTGATAGAGTTTGCGGTATTCGCCGTAGTTATTGGTGGCCACGAGAACCTCGCCAGCACCCTTTGCGAAAGTCACCTCGTAATCACCCGACTCGTTTTGTCCGACGATCGGTGCCCATTTGTTTTCTTCGCGGATGAAGACCCAGTACTCGCGAATATTTTCGCCTTTTCGCTTTCCCATGAGGATCGTGGCGTCGCCCCAGGTGTCGGCAACAAACCACTCCCCCTCTTGCATCGTCAGAGACACTCGTGTTCTCTGCGGGACTGAGAATTGATAGAGATGAGTCGCATCCGGCTTTGTATCGTTCGCGGTGTAGTAGATCGACTGGGCGTCATTCGTGATCCAGCCGTACTCAACACGAACGCCGGGCTTATGAAAGATCTCGGTCGTCGAACTTCCGTCGGCGGAGACGAGATAAAGACCTTCATTTTTCTCGCCCGCTCGCGCTTTTGCGACAATCAGGAACTGCCCGTCGGGACTGAAGTCCACGAGTCGTGTCGCCTCAACACCGCTCGTGACTTGCACAGGTTGAGCCGAGGGAGAGTCCAAACGCCAAACTTGCGAGACTCCAGAGCGCGTCCAATTGAAAAAATAGGACTTCTTTTCACCTGGAGAAATGAGGCCCGGCTCGGCACTTTCAAGATCAAACGCGCGCTGCACCTGAGTGCGCGTTTTTTCGGAGAGTGGCGTGAGCTCCGTCGGCTTCAGGGCGACGGGGGTTGTTTTCGTTGGCGTCGAGCAGGCTGTTAAGACCAAAATCGAGAGGAGCGCGCTGGGTGCAAAAAGTGATTTCATCATGTTCGTTATTATCAATCAGACGCGCGCCAAACGCACGTCGCCCCGTCCAAGGTCCGTACGACTAAAGTTCCAGCGAACCCGACCCGATCAATGTTGCCAACGATGGAGGCAACCATGGGTCTCATTCCCAAAACAACAAAAACAGTTCTCCTCTCCGGTCTGGTCTTTCTTGCGGCCTGCGCGCCCCAAGGAAAATTCTCCTCAGCGATCGACGGACTGACCGATGAACCAATGACGGAGCAAGAATGGATTGAGTCGGAAGCCCCGACTGACGTCCAGCAAAAAGCCGCGGAGATGAGCCAGTTCTCGGTTCCGCAGCTTACAGTGATGGAAGAGGCCCGCATCCTCGCAAAATATGATTACCTCGACCCGAAGCACGAAGTTCCGAGTGAGCTTCTCGAGAAAGCGGTTGTTTACTACGACACCAACTACGCGAATGTAAAAAACAAAAATTATATCGCCGTCATCGACTTGAAAAAGAAATCGACGCTCAACCGCTTCTTCATCGTCAACATGAAGACGGGTGCGGTCCTGGCCCTTCGTACGGCTCACGGCAAAGGATCCGACGCCGATCACGATGGTTACGCCGAGAAGTTCAGCAACAAACACGGGTCAGGCGCGAGCTCGCTCGGATACGCGATGACCGCGGGAACCTACAACAGTAAGAAATTCGGCTACGCGCTTCGCATGCACGGCCTCTCTTCCACGAACTCGAACTTCTACGCGCGCGCCGTTGTCATCCACGGTGCCAACTACGTAAAACAAGCCGCCGTGAAACAGGGCCGCAGCCTCGGCTGTCCCGCCGTTGACTTCGATTACCGCGATCAGGTCGTCAACAACCTGAAAAACGGCGCCGTCGTTTACCTGGGTCTCTCGAAGTAAAACCTTCGTCCAGTTGATGGGTTCCCCCATTCAACCGAAGAGTCTTTAAGATGATGAAGCTCTACGTACTCTTACTCGGACTCTCCGCCCTCGTCATATCTGGCGTGGGCGCGACGTTCTCGGTCACGGGCCTGGCGAAGCTCTTCTCCGGCGCCCCGACCGCGGTCATGTTCATGGCCGGAGCGCTCGAGTTCGCTAAGCTCATCTGCGCGAGCTTCCTCCACCGTACATGGAACGTGATGAACCCGTTCCTGAAAACCTATCTCACCATTGCGATCTCGATTCTCGTCGCCATCACTTCGATGGGGATCTTCGGCTATCTCACCCATGCCTACCAGTCGACGTCCGAGAAGTTGAAAGCAACCGAGGTCCGCATCGAATCGTTCGCGAAAGAAGAAAAGCGAATCAACTCCGAGATCGAGCGACTTGAAAATGAAATCAAAGCGATTCCCGAGGAACGCATTTCAAAACGTCTCGAGATGCAGAAAGAATTCGCCCCGCAATTCGAAACTTTGAAGCGCCAAGCCCTCGATACCAATATCCGCATGCGTGAGCTCAACATCCAAAAGCTCTCGTTCCAAACGGAAATCGGTCCGCTCCTCTACGTGGCCCGAGCGATGGGTCGAGACACCGATACCGTCGCGCACTGGTTGATCTTCATCTTCGTCATGGTCTTTGATCCCCTCGCAGTTTGCTTGGTCGTCTCCACGAGCTTCGCGATTCAACTCGCGCAAAAAGAATCAAAAGAAAAGCGCGAACGAATCGAAAAAGAAAAACACGAAGCGGCGTTGCGCGAAGCCCAACGACAAGCCGAACTCAAGGCCGTTCAAACGCCGCACTTGGCCCCGGTCGAGAACGTGGTCACCGAAGAAGCGGCGAAGACCGCAATCTAGCAGCCCGTTTCAGGTCCCGGATCTCCACGCTCGAGACAAAGCGGATGCTGAGGCGAGCACCGAATCCGAACATGCATATGATCGTCATGTCCTTGAAGCGGACTGATCTTGCTCATAAGCTCGGCATCCATTGGATTTTCGAGAAGCCTTTTCTCTCGCGCCCAATCGCAAGCCGTCGCCTTTAATTTCGGGTGAACGAAGATGTACTTCACAATCGAAATGCGTTTGCCGTGACGCTCGATCTTCTGACTCTGAAGCAGGCGCCAAAATTTCCAGTTCTTCTCGATATCGAACCGATCGCTCACTTCGCCAGACTCATCGAGCACGGACTTCCATTTAGTTTGTCCCATATACAAAAGATCGACGTCTAAACCATTTTGATGACTGCTATGCGGCCGAAACGGCCCGCCAAATTGCACCGCGATCGCCCCTACGTGAATCGGCACGCTCGCATCCACCGTCTTCTCGTAAACTGCGGCGGCCCCTTGAATGAGAGAAAGCATGTGACCGGCACCATACGTCTCCGCCGGTCTCCCGATTCGAACGAAACCGGGTCCCTTCTCGGGAAGCTGCGAGGCATTTTGAAGTTTGCCGTCGACACCATCGTGCGTGTTCGCGTAGTTCACCGCCCAACCGCCTCCTTCAAGATCCAACCCAAAATCTAAGCCAGACGCGACTTCGGCCGCCGTTTTTTTGAGTGGAAATAAAACGAGCACAATGGATGAGAACGCAATTCGCAAAAATAAACTTGTCATGCAGACCTTCTATCAAAGAAGCCACTACACATGGTTGTAGGTCGAGACAGTTAGGATTGACAGAGTGCTTCCCGCCGGGTCAAAAGGGGACGTGCCTTACAACGTGCGTCCATTTCAAGTTGAATCCGTCGCCCCACCGACGCAACTCACGGAGATTCCGTCGGGTTTTCTGAACTCAACCGAGCCGATTGATCTCGAAATCGGCTGCGGGGTCGGTTGGCATCCCATTCGCTACGCGACTGAAAATTCGGACCGCCGACTCATCGCGATCGAACACACGAGAGAAAAGTTCGAAAAATTCCACTCACGTTATTTACGTCACCCCAACCTCACGAATCTTCTTCCAATTCACGCCGACGCCGTTCGTTGGATCACCCACGCCTTAAAGCCGGGTTGTTTAAGCCGTTGCTTTCTTCTCTACCCCAATCCCGAACCCAAGGCCGTCAACAGGCGTTGGTTACGTATGCCCTTTATGCACAAGCTTCTCGAAACCCTCGCTCGAGACGGCGAACTCATCCTCGCAACGAACGAGCAAACTTATTTCGACGAAGCCAAGGAGTGGGCCGAAAACTATTGGAATCTTGAGATTCTCGAAGCTCGCTCGTTTTCAGACTCAACCAAACCCCTCGGAATCCCGCGAACGCACTTCGAAAAGAAGTACCTCGAACGCGGCGAAATCTGCCACGATCTCCGCTTAAGGAAGAAAAACCATGCGTAAATCACTCATCACCGTCGACTCCTTCTTCAAAGAAGCGAAGGTCCTCAGAACTGACTTCGAAACACGGTTTAAAGACCCGCGCGAACCTCGCTCGGACCGCTTCGTTTGGGACTACTGGCACGTGCCCGGGCAATACACGACCTTGCGCACGCCCGCCTACCACTTCTTCCCGCAAAAACTCTACGAGCGTTTTCACAACCAACTCGTTTGGTGGGGCCGTCGCAACTTAGGCTGCCACGATATCTCGCCCCCTTGGATGAGCTGCTACATCGATGGATGTAAACAAGAACTCCATGGCGATCTCCCGCACGGTCCCTGGGCCTTCGTTTATTCCCTGACCCCCTGGAAGGAGCGCAAATTCCGCGGCGGAGAAACAATCCTCCTCAAAGAAGAAATCCTCAGCTACTGGCAAGGCTTCCAATCCGGTCGCGGCCTCGAAGAAAAGGACATCCTCACTGAAGTTCCCGCGATCTTTAACCGGCTCACAGTTTTCGATCCCCGGATTCCTCACGGTGTGCGCGAGGTCGAAGGCGTTCGCGATCTTCTCGACGGACGACTCGTTATTCATGGTTGGTTCGTCCAACCCCGCCCTTTCATCGAAGGCCCGCTCTCAACCAAGGATCTCCAAGTCGCCATCAATGACTTGAGCGAAGATCTCGGCCATATCCTCTCCGAAGGGGTCGACGTCCACGGCACACTCAGCGTGAAATTCACGGTGACCACCAAAGGCGAAGTCACGAAAGTCTCCACCCTCTCAAACGCGATTCGCCATCCCAATGGCGATGAGCGAATCGAGAAGGCGCTCGTCTCGCATATCCAATCTTTCTTGAAGAATGTAAAATTCCGAAAGCAGCGCGCTCAATCGACGGTGACACTACCGCTCATCTTCGAGGCCGTCTGAGCGGGACCGACAAAATCGCAAACCGCCCTCACAAAATCGGAAGATTTCAAAATCTTCCGATGCCCCACGCCCACGAGGGTAACGAGTCGCGCCTTCTTCCAGTGCTGCACGATCTCTTCCGCATTCGAGAACGGAACATCCTTATCCTCGGGATCATGAACGACGAGCCCCGAAGCCTTGATCTTAGGCGCAAGCTTCTCGATCGAGAGATCATCGAGTCCATAACCGGTCCACGTCTCAATGTATCGAACAAACGCGTGAGCTCCTCGCTCCGAAAGCTTCATCCGCCGACAAAAGTTATCGAAGATCCAACGAATACTCGCCGGAACGGCCACGAGAACCGCCGACTCCACCCGAGCCCCGCGCGCGAGCGTGAGAGCCGTGGCCGAGCCACCGAACGAATGCGCGACGATGCAACGAACCTCTCCGATCTCCTCGATGACCTTCATCAACGCATCCGAGAACATCGGAATCGTCGTCTGATGCCCCTTCGAAAACCCGTGCCCCGGCCCATCAAACGCAACGACCTGATATCCAAGCTGAAGTAAGGGATCCAAGAGAAAACCCAACTGCGTCCCGCGCCCCGCCCAACCATGAACGAGCATGACCGCAGGCGCATTTGAATCACCCCACCTCACAATTCCGATCTCGCCGGCGAGCATTTGTTTCTTGCCCCTCTCGACGAGCTTCGATTCCCAATCCGGTCTTCCGATTTTTCGTGGAGTCGTAAAAACGCGAGCCGCGAAACGCGCCGCGAGCGGTGGAGCAACGTAACTCAACAAACTTAAACTATTGCGTACGAGTGCGGGATTCATTCTTTCCTTGCGCTTCCGGCCGCGGCTCCGTTCGCGCGGCAAATCTCGCCTCGAGTGTCGCGCACTCCCGCCCCTGCGACCGAACGACCGATCTCAACGTCGCCCTCGCGAGTCCCTTCTTCTCAAGCATTGACTTAAAGCGATTCGCCTCGCGCTCGCTCGCCCACGACGACTCCGCCTCAAAGTCACTACCCACCGGAAACGTGTACTCCATGTGGCCGTCCTGAACCACGACGTAGTCCACCTGAAAGCCCCACTCCTCAAGCGCCTTGGAGACCAACGCCCAACACGAAAGAACCGCCACGGAAAAAACGCTTCCACCAAACGCCGTACTCTTGTGATTCGTATTCGGAGCCAGCGGCGCCGCGATCGTCACGTGCGCCGACGACGCCGCACGCACCTTCACGCCCATGGACTTCGCGATGGGGATATCCTTGTGAATCGCCTCTTCAAGAGTTGCCATCCCAACATTGAGACACCCCCTCCGGGGCACGTCAACTTCTGGCCGCACGACGCAACTCATTTACATAAAGGTGAGCCTGCCGCGTCGGCTCCGGAATTCGGTAACCCCTCACGCATTTCATCATGATCCGCACCGCACTCTCCGCATCCATGTGATTCCCCGGCGAAACGAAAACCGGCTTCGTCCTCTTCTTCGTCCTTAACGCGACCCCAATTTTTTCATCCTTGTCGACCAGCGGCTCACTCGATCCCGGCGCATCCCCTGGCATCTCAAACTTCCCCGTCAAGAGCGACTTCGCACAACCGATCGTCGGCATATCCAACACCAACCCCATGTGCGTCGCGATCCCCATCCTCCTCGGATGCGCAATCCCCTGCCCATCAAAGACAATCACGTCAGGCTCAATCTCCAGTTTCTTCCACGCCTCCAAGAGCGGCGGAATCTCGCGAAACGAAAGCAACCCCGGAATGTAAGGAAAATCCACCCTCATCGTCGCCCCCGCCCGCGCGATCACATTCTGCTTCTGAAAATCGAGCACCACAAAACCCGCATGCACCTGCGGCGAGTAAAGATCAAACGATACATCTGCCCCCGCAATCAGCCGCGGCTCACCTTCATAAGGCTCGATGCAAATTTGTTCTCTCATGGAGGCTTGGACTTTGACGGCTTCTTTCGGGGTGACCTGCGGGCAGTGGTGTTCCATGGAGTGGGATTTTAGCCTGCGGGAATTCGCGGTGGGGTGGAGATTTGTTGACATGCGGGCAGCGCGGGCAGCGCGGGCAGCGCGGGCA
>SXSP01000191.1 GCA_005792225.1 Bdellovibrionales bacterium
AAACAACATTTTCAATTGGGTATGCTGCTTTGCGGAGCGAATAATACGGATCCTCAGATAGGCCGTCAACCACTTTTTTGCCGGATTTGGCTAAAGCTTAATCATCCGGTAAAGAAAGATCCAAAATATCGTCAATGATGCGGAGAAGAAGTTTTCCGTTTCGGCTGATGCTCGCAAGTGCTTCGTCTTTTTCTTGCGTGGTGAGGTCGGCCTGCGAGAGCACGTCGGCAAAGCCGAGAACCGCTCCCATGGGCGTACGGATTTCGTGCGACATGTTGGCAAGAAAGCGGCTCTTTGCGATATTCGCCGCATCGGCTTCTTCCTTGAGACGGGCCATCACGTCGACCTGAGATGCGAGCGTGCGGCTTTGTTGATCAAGGCGCACGAAAACTCGAACTTTGCTCCGGACCATGTGGGGATCGAGCGGCTTAAAGAGAATATCGACCGCGCCGCTTTCGTATCCCTCGAAGATGACCCGCGTGTCGGTGGACTGCGCGGTGACGAAGATGATCGGAAGGTGACGCCCCTTTCCCACGCCGCGAATGAGACGGGCGAGCTCAAAGCCCGACATCATCGGCATTTGAACATCGAGGAGCGCCAACGCGAAATCGTTATCGAGGATATGGTTGAGAGCTTCTTCGGGCTTACTCGCCGTCAGGATCTCGACGTCATCGGCTTCGATCAAGCGCGAGAGCGCCAGAATATTCTCGGCGAGGTCATCGACTATGAGGATTTTTGTCTTCATATTCTGAGCTCCTCACTCGAAAAAGAAACCAAGTTCAAGAAGGCCGCGATCTCGTTCAACGGAAGAACGTGCGTCGGTCGAAAAAGATCAAGCGCGGATCTGGGCATCGTATCACATTCGGCTTCTCCTGGCTCCTGCACGATTGTCAATCCGCCCCGGTCTGAAATTGCTTTAAGCCCCGCCGCGCCGTCGCTATTGGCGCCCGTCAATAAAATCCCGATCGCGCTCGCACCAAAAACTGTTGCGACCGTCTTAAAAAAAACGTCGATCGAGGGTCTCGAATAGTTTTCGAGATCATCTTGGGTGAAGCCGAAGGAGCGATCCTTCTCGACCAGGAGATGGTACCCGGGGGCCGACATGTACGTGTAGGAGCTTTCGATTTTCATCTTATCTTCGACTTCAATCACGCGCCGATTCGGAGCTCCGCAGTAGATCAAGCTCACATCAATCCGCGAATTCGATGGCATGTGTTGAACGATGCCGATCGGCAGATCGTTCCGACTGTCGATCGACTGAAGAAGACGCCGAATGGCCGTGACTCCCCCAGCCGACGCTCCGATGGCGCAGAAACTTGCACTGTGGCTCGCGCGGAGGTTCGCATTAAGCATCGAACCCCCTGGCTAGGCCGTGCGCCGTCTTCCGGTAGATGCGCCACTTCTCGTCGATTGTCTCGAACGCCCCGGCGCTTCCCGAGAACTTAAGAGATTCCTTACTTCCGAGGCAGAGGTATCCGCGATGGCGGAGCGAGTCCTCGAAAAGTTTCAACACGCGGCTCTGCAGTTCCTTATTGAAATAGATGAGGACGTTTCGGCAAAGGACGAGGTGACACTCGGCGAAGACCTGATCGGTCACCAAATTATGCTCGGCGAAGACGACGTTTGAGAGCAGATCCGAGTTCATTTTCGCAAGCCCGTAATCGGCCGTGTAGTAGTCGCTGAAAGATTCCTTGCCGCCGGCTTCTTGGTAATTGCGAATGCTCGTCTTGATCGTCTCGACTTGATAGATCCCATCCTGCGCCGAATGGATCGCACGCGGGTTGATGTCGGTCGCGTAGATCGTCGCCCGATCGCTCAAACCTTCTTCGCGAAGAAGAATGGAGAGGCTGAAGATTTCTTCCCCCGTACTGCATCCGGCGCTCCAAATATTGAACGTCGGATAGGTTCTCAGCACGGGAATCACGTCTTCTCGTAATGCCTTAAAGAAGAGCGGATCACGAAACATCTCGCTCGTGGTGACCGTTAAGTAAGGTAAAACCTCGAGGAAAAACGAACGGTCGTCGAGAATCCGTCGCAAGAGCGCGAGGAGATCCGTCGCCGCGAACGAACGCGCGATCGATTCCACCCGGCGGGTCATCGAAGCTTCCGCATATTGGCGGAAGTCGTACCCGTAGCGAAGACGGATGCCTTCCAGGAGGAGCTTCACTTCCGTTTCGTTCACGCTCAGGTTCATGTCATGATCCCCCCGCTCGGGAGCCAGACTTTCAGAACGGAGAGCAGGCTCGAGAGATCAATCGGCTTCGGCAAGTAGTCGCTCGCGCCCGCCTTCACGCAACGTTCGTGTTCGCCCGCCATCGCCTTGGCGGTCAGCGCGATGATGGGAAGAGCACGGTGCTGGGGTTTTTCGCGAATGCGCTTCATCGCCTCGAAGCCATCCATTTTCGGCATCATGATGTCCATCAAAACGACATCGGTCTCCGGCATAGCGTCCAGTTTCTCAATCGCTTCGAGACCGTCGCGCGCAACGGTCACGCGGAAACCCTTCGCTTCGAGCGCACTCGTGAGCGCGAAGAGGTTACGGAGATCATCATCGACGAGGAGAATATTTCGACCGTCGAACGAACGATCTTTTCCGCGCACATCGCTAAGCATGGCGCGTTTATCCACCGGCAGATCGGCCTCCACCCGGTGGATGAAAAGGCTGACTTCATCGAGGAGACGCTCAGGCGACTTGGCACCTTTGATGATGATGCTGTCGGAATAGTGGCGGAGCCGCTCCTCTTCCTCGCGCGTGAGATCCTTACCCGTATAGACGATGACCGGGGGTACCGACTGAGCGTTCTGGCTGTTGAGATCCTCAAGGAGCTCAAAGCCGCTCATATCCGGAAGCTTCAAGTCGAGAACAACGCAGTCGGCGCCGTTGGCTTTGAGGGTCGTGAGAGCATCAGCGCCGGTACCCACGGCGGTGATTTCGACATCGGCTCCGGAGAGGAGATCCGTGATGAGTTTACGTTGACGGGCGTCGTCTTCGACGACGAGGAGACGTTTCACCTTCCGATCGATGACACTTTCAATTCGGTTCAGCGCCCCTCTGACTCCGTCGATCGTGACGGGTTTACCGAGATATCCGATGGCTCCCATACGAAGCGCGCTGTGCTGCCGCTCGAGCGCCGAAATCATGTGAATCGGCACGTGACGAAGCGCGGGATTTTTCTTGATGATGTCGAGGAGCGCGAGACCGCTTATGCCGGGCAGACGCACATCGAGCAAAATCGCCTTGGGAACGTGATGCTTCAGCAGTGCTAACGCCGTTTCGCTGTCGCCCACCGCGAGAGGCTCGAAGTCGTGCGCGAGAACCGCGTCTTTGACGGCCTCACGGAACTTTTCATCATCTTCGACGATGAGGATGGTGCGATCTGTCGGTTCCAGCCCCTCGAGGAGTTTCTTGATTTGCTCGTTGTCTTCTTGAATCTGCGGGCGAGCCGGGGCTATCTCTTGCACCGGAGCAGACGCGGGTCGCTCCGGCTGCGCGCTTGGCGTCGCGTGAGGCGCTTGAGCGCTCTCCATCTCGACCGGGAGAAGAAGGGTAAACTCGGAGCCCTTTCCGGGTTCGCTCTCGACCGTGATCTCCCCTTGGAGAAGTTGCGTGAGCTCGCGTGAGATCGTAAGTCCGAGGCCTGTTCCGCCGAAACGTCGGCTGATGGAACCATCGGCTTGTTCGAACGCCTCCCAAATTAATTTTATTTTCTCCGGTGGAATTCCGATTCCGGTGTCACGAACGCTGATCGCGACCTGACCATCGACGTTGCGGGCCGCGAGAGTGAGGCTTCCCTTCTCGGTAAACTTCATTGCGTTTCCGATTAAATTCCGAAGGATCTGCTGCAGACGCTGCCGGTCCGTGACGATCGAAGGCGGAACGTTTTGTCCAACCTCGACGTTCAGTTGCAAACCTCTCGCTTCGGCCTGCGGTTTAAAGAGGGCCGCGATCTGGTTCAAGAATTGGCCGACCGGTAATGGCTCCGCTTTTACCTGGAGTTTCTTCGCCTCGATTTTCGAGAGATCGAGGATATCGTTGATCAGATCGAGGAGGTCAGTTCCGGCCTCGTAGATCGTGCGAGCGAATTCAACCTGTTGATCGTCGAGATTGCCCTTCTTGTTCTCCTGGAGAATCGTCGCCAAAATCATGAGGCTGTTCAGAGGTGTTCTCAACTCGTGCGACATCTTTGCCATGAACTCGGACTTGTAAGCACTCGCGCGCTCGAGTTCGCGCGCCTTATCTTCGAGTGACCGACGGCTGGTCTCTAGAGCCTTGTTCTTGAGATTGAGGGTGTCTTGTTGGGCCTCGAGGGTTTTGGTTTGTTGCTCGAGCTCCTCGTTCACCTGCCGCAGTTCTTCCGTCTGCATTTGCGAGCGCCCTTGTGCCTCGAGGAGGGCCTTGGCTTGCTCTTCGAGCTCTTCGTTGGTGGTACGAAGCTCTTCCTGCTGCATTTGAAGTTCTTCGGCCTGGCGCTGGGTCTCTTCGAGGAGATCCTGAAGCTTCTCTTGGGCGCGGGCCGAAGCAAGTCCCGCCCCCACCGAACGGAGCACGACGTTCAACCACTCCAGTTGATCCGCCGTCGGCTTCGCGAACGAAGCGATTTCGAGAATACCGATGCGATCGTTCTGGAACTTGACCGGAGCGAAGATCAAGAAGCTCGGCTGCTTGGAACCCATGGAGGATTCCACCTTGAAGTAATCCCCGGGGACATCCTCGATCACTTGAATTGTATCGAGATTGGCCGCGCGGCCCAGAAGCGCCTCGCCGATTTTGAACTGTCGACGCTGCCGCGTGCTCGGCGAGCCGCCGTCCTCCCCCGTAGAATACCCGGCCGACATCACGAGACTTCCATCCGCCTCGGAGTACATATTGGCCGCGAGAAAATTCAACTGATCACAAATGAAACCGACAAGCATTTCGGAAATCGGGCGAACGCCGCCCTTGAGGAGCGCAATCTTCGCCGCATCGGCCTCTGCCGACTTCAGCCACGCCTCGCGCTGGCGGCGCGAATTTTCGGCTTCTTGGGAGAGGTACTGGCGACGAACCATCAAATAAGTCGCGAGCGCAAAGAGGATGCTCAGAATTGTCGAGCCGATCAGCGTGAATACGAGAAATCCCCGCTGGCTCGAGGCGCTGTCGCTTCGGGACTTTAAGAGCTGACGCTCGCGGTTCTCGACGATCTTGGCCTCACGCCGGAGAGATTCCATCGCGTCTTGGCCGTTACCAAATGTCTCCGGAACTCTCTTCGTTTTCTGAAACTTACTGAGGTTACCGGAAAGAAGCGCGAACCGTTCCTGCATCAGCTTCTCGAGGCGATCAAGTGAAGTTGTTTGCTCAGGATTGTCGGCGACGAGCTCCTTGATCGAACTAAAATGGAGCCACGCTTCTTCCGTACTCTTCTGGTAGCCGGCCGAAAACTTGTCGTCTCCGGTGAGGAGGTAGCCCCTTTGAAAAGTCTCGGCGTCTTTGACTGACGAAAGAACACGCTCGAGTTCCACGATGACTTGATACGTGTGAGTGACCCAGTCTTGGTCGCTCTCGAGGTCCTTCACGTTGTTGTAGAGGAACCGGCCATTGACTGCCAGGATCACGGCCGTAACGAGAAACACCAACGTAAGAACCCTGAGACGAGCTCCGAGGGATGACATAGATAACTGCTCCGCATTAAAGAGGCATTTTGCGCCGGCAGTTTAACCTTTCGTTAGGATGGGGTTGATTATAGTTTTCTACACATTTGAAGAAGGAAGGAATTTTCCCGACTCTTCTCAGACTCCCGGAAAAAGTTGCAGAAAACACCAAGCGAGGGGATCCCCTCTTCGTTTTAAGATGGCGACTGGAGCCCCTGCGACTCCCCTACACCCGCCATCTTCGGAGGATCTTCATGACCCACCAAAACGCAGCGAGCGAAATCGCCAAGAGCTTTATGCAAAGTTTGCGCAAAGCCGAGGAAACTCGCGAACTCAAAGAACTCTGTGAGCTGTTCGGGGAAAACCCGATGCTCGAAAACTTGACCCGCCCCAGTCTCGGTAAACACTCAACCCATAACCACGAGGCCAAGCACACGTCGCCGACCGCGTTCTGGCGTCAGTACCTGAGCGCGTTCGAGCGGATCGAGTCGCATTTCACCCACGTGACCGATGATGGGCGAACGGCCGTGCTCGAGTGGCATTCCGTCGGCTGTCTGGCGACCGGTACTCCCGTCGAGTACAACGGCGTCAGCATCTTCGAACACGACAACAACCGCATTTCGCACTTCCGAACCTACTACGATTCGGCCGCTCTCCTTCCGCATGCCGCGAAAACGGAGAAGCATTACTCGGAAACAGTGGGCGTTCCGGAAGTCACCAACCAAGCCAGCTCTTGAAAGGGATGAATCGAAATGCATAATCACGACAAACAAAACGCGATCCTCGACTTCTGGTTCGGCGACAGTGCCCTCAATCCGTTGGCGAATCAGGCTCTCTGGTTTTCGAAGAATCAGGCGACCGATGACATCATTCGAGAGCGCTTCGAAGGTTGCCTCCTCGACGCCGAGAGCGGCGCCTTTGATGACTGGTCAAAAACCGCGAACGGGGCGCTTGCTCTCGTGGTGCTCTGTGATCAGTTCCCGCGCAACATCTACCGCGGCGACGAGCGCTCCTTCGCGTTTGACGAGAAGGCGCTCCGAGCATCGCAAATTGCCATCGCGCATGATTTCGATAAGAAGATGAATGTCGTTCAACGATGTTTTCTCTACTTACCCTTCGAGCACAGTGAAAACATCGACGTCCAGTCGCGTTCGGTGGAACTCTTTAAGTCGCTGATGGACGAAGCTCACGGCCCTGAGCGGAAGTTTATCGAGCAGGCCCTTGATTTCGCCGTCAGACACTTCGAGATCATCGAAAAATTCGGCCGCTTCCCGCACCGAAACGAGCTGCTCGGTCGCGAGAGCACGCGCGAGGAAAGTGAATTCCTCAAACGCCCAGGTTCGTTCTTCTGAGGCTTGTTGCGAAAACTGCACGGGCGTTCCGCGACCTTTGCACGAACGCCTGTATTCTTGAAACGAGAAGAATCGCAACAATAGACGCTTGAACGAGATCCCCACTTAAGGAGGCTAAATGGAGTCGAGAACGATCCCGCCCGCGCAAGCCAGCGCCCGTCTCACCGAAATGGGAGACGCATTCAACCGTGTGCTCTTCTCCGCGCTGGATGCCCTGCAGGAGCAGAAAATCCCCTACGCGCTGATCGGCGGCATCGCCGCGAGCGGTTTGGGTCGCCCGCGTTCCACTCACGATATCGACGTTTTCGTGCGGCCCGAAGATGCCGAAGCGGCGCTGGAGGCTCTCGGTAAACACGGTTTTGAAACCGAGCGCACCGATGCCCGCTGGCTCTTTAAGGGTTGGAAAGAAGAAATGATGGTCGACATCATCTTCAAGTCGAGCGGCGATATTTACTTCGACAACGAGATGTACAGCCGCGCGAAACCGATCAGCTATCACGGCCGCAATATTCCGGCCGTGGCGCCGGAAGATTTGATCATCATCAAAGCCGCGGTTCACAGCGAAGTGGGTCCGCATCACTGGCACGACGCGCTTGCGATTCTCTCGCACGCGAACGTGGATTGGCAGTACCTCGTCAAGCGCGCTCGCCGGGCGGCTCGCCGAATCCTAGCGCTTTTGATTTATGCTCAGTCAAATGACATCTGGATTCCGAACTACGTGATCAACGACCTCTACGAGACGATTTTCGCTCAGGGACAATCACCGTCGCACCATCCGCAAGCTCCTTCGCGTACTAACGCGAAGAGCGGAAGCCACATCTTCGGCTTCACGGATTCAGCGGCGCTGCCACCTGAGATCGGTCAAATGAGTGGTCAAATGACGGGTGCCGAGATGTCGGTGTCGGTCCACACCACGCCGACGAAGCCCATGCCCGAGCTCTACCTCCGGGGACATATCCTTGAGGCTCTCGCGCAGAACTCTCGCACGGCCGCACTCGATGTGCAGCTCATGATCGGCGGCAACCGGATCGTGGTGAAAGGCGAATGCCCTTCCGACGACCATCGCTCGGCGATTGAAGACGTCGTTCGCGAAATCGCGTCAGGGTTCGACGTTGAAAATCACGTGCGCATCACGGAAGTCAAAGACCCCGAGGTGGAGGAAGTCGTATGATTCGTATCGCTGCCGTCGGCGACATCCATTACGATCGGCGCTCGAGTGGTCGTATCTCGAAATATTTGACGGGTCTCGAACAGCACGCCGACATGCTCCTGCTCGCGGGAGATCTGACACAGATCGGAACCGTCGAGGAGATCTCGGTTTTAGCGAATGATCTCGCTGAAGCTCCCGTGCCCGTCGTCACGGTTTACGGAAACCATGATTACCAATCCAATCAACAGGAACAATTGACCGAGATTCTCACGCGCGCGGGCGTCAATGTTCTCGAAGGGAAATCGCTCACGCTGCAAATCGGCTCGCAGTCCGTCGGCATCATGGGCTTAAAAGGTTTCGGCGGCGGTTTTGTCGGTGCATGCGGGAGTGATTTCGGCGAGCCCGAGATGAAGGCTTTCATCCGATTCACGAAATCGCAGGCGGAACTTTTGAGAACGGGTCTCCTCAATCTCAAAACCGACTATAAGATCGCGCTGACTCATTACAGCCCCGTCGAAGAAACTCTCCTCGGCGAAAAGAAGGAAATCTACCCGTTTTTGGGAAGTTACCTCCTCGCTGAAGCGATCGACGAAGGTGGTGCGGATATCGCGTTCCACGGTCACGCCCATCACGGACTCGAAAAGGGTCTGACACCCGGTGGAGTGCCCGTAAGAAACGTGGCTCTTCCGGTGATCCGTCACGCGTTTAATATTTATTCTCTAAACAAAGACGGTTTGACACACCATCCTCGGCCGATGGCGACGAATCATCCAACGAGTCATCCAACTTCCCAGCCGACGCCCGAGCCGGCTCATTGATCACGGCGATTCACCGGAGGCGGGTCTTCGCGAGGAGACTCCCTCCGTGTGGCTGTCTAAGTCCATCACGACGACGGCGCGGCCGGCGCCGCCCCTTTCATCAATAACCCGACGGTGATCGGCGTCGATTTCGTGATTTGCCTCGGTCATCTCGTAAGTTTCGGCCTCATCGAAGCCGAGGGTTTCCTCCAGGTAACGTTCAATCGCCTTCGACCGTCGTTCCGCGAGCTGCCGATCCGAGCGCTTGAGTTCGCGACCTTCCGGTTTTTCGCGATCCGCCCACACCGCGATGTGAGCTTCGTAATTCTTCCCGGTCGCCTTCGCATGATCGAAGAGATTGCGGAGATGATTCTTCGCCATATCGGTGAGTTCCGCCGAACCGCCCTTAAACTCGATGATTTGATACGTGATCCCCTGCTGCATCTTCATCGGTGAAGCCATTGCTCCGTTCACGATCAGCGCGGCGACAACGGCTACCGAGAAAAGCTTTGCATGAGTTCCCACCAGAATCCCTCCCGTGGAATCGCGAGCAAAGATAGTTTAAGCCGATCTCGCACCGAAGACTTTGTACTTTTTAAGACGACCTTTTGCCCCTTTCTCCACCCATGAAACGCTCGTGCGAACTATTGTGACATTTGACGGGAGGTCGCAAATGCTCTCCAACAGCCTTAAACTTTTCGAGTACCGCAGGATCCGCATCGAGATTCATTACTCGTGGCTGCTCCTCGGATTCCTAGTCGCCTCCTCTCTCGCGACCGGCTGGTTTCCGAACGCGGCTCCCGGTGGTTCCACAGGTCTTTATTGGCTGGCGGCGGCCATTTCAGCCGTTGGCCTCTTGATCTCAATCGCTCTCCACGAACTCTCGCACGCGCTCGTCGGTCAGCACTTCAAAATGTCGATCGATCGCATCACGCTCTTTCTCTTCGGCGGGGTCGCGCAGATGAACGACGAACCGCCGAGCCCGAAAGCCGAATTCTGGATGGCGATCGCGGGCCCCATCATGAGCGTCGTGCTCGCGGTCGTCTTCTTCGGCTTCTACGAGTTCTCAACTCAACTCGGACTCTCGGAAGTCGTTCAGGCGACACTCTCCTATCTCGCCTCGATAAATGTCGTCGTCGCACTTTTTAACATGCTTCCCGGTTTCCCGTTGGACGGTGGACGTGTCCTGCGCTCGGCCCTGTGGCATTTCAAAAAAGATGTCGTGTGGGCGACTCGGATCTCGTCGGGCATAGGTCAGCTCTTCGGAATTTTTTTGGCATCTCTCGGGGTTTTCAGTTTGCTCCGAGGAGATTTCGTCTCGGGAATTTGGGGAATTCTCTTGGGCTTTATGCTCATCAGCTTCGCCCGTTCGGCTTACATGCAATTGATGATTAAACAAAATTTGCATGGTCGATCGATCGCTCACTTTATGAACCCGCGACCGGCGACGGCGACTCCCGAAACGAGCATCTCGGAACTGATGCGAGAATTCGTAAATCATGAAGATCAAACTCTTCTTCCCGTGGTTCGCGAAGACGGAGCGCTCGTCGGATGCGTGGATCCACGTGTTGCGGGCCAGTTCCCCGAAAACGAGTGGCACCGGCACCACGTAGCGGAAGTCGTACAGGCCTGTACCTTGGACCAGCAAGTGGAACCTGACACCGATGCCCAAGAAGCCCTCGCCCGAATGTCCAAACGTGGTTACCGCGAGTTGGTGGTCGTTCACGGCAACCATCTGCTGGGTGTTTTGAGTCAGGCGGCATTGATCCGTTATTTAAGTCTGCGCCAAGCCTGACCAGAGGTCCTGAACCCTAAAAAACTCCGAGATTTCGCCGATAAAGAGCTGATCACCATTGCTCGAAAGGAGCTTGGCATCTTTCAGCTCGCGGCACTCTTCATCTTCGTCGGTTTGATCGGCCTCCTGGTCGGTCTCAGCCGTACTTTCTCGCGCCCGCGCTCGAGAAGCGAAGGTGCCGTTCGTTCCGAAATCGCATTCGCTCCGCCGGGCCTCGCCGAATGCGAAGGATTTGCTTGGCCGATCAATCATCTTCACGCATCGATTTCCGGCAAACCCGCGGTCTATTCCGAGTTTCGCATCGAACGTGAAGTGACCGACGAACGCGGCATGCATTGGGTTCCCGTCTTCACGCGCATCGCTCAAGATCCATTTTATCTCGTCGACTCCTCCGGGGCCTCAATCGTTGCGCCCAACGATGCTCTTCTTGACGTCGAAGACTGGATGACGCGACCTTGGCGCGCTCTCACCTTTGAGCAAAGAAAACTCATCGTCGACGAAATCGTTCAAGGTGCGGAAATCACCGACTTCCCTCCGCCCGACGGTTCGATCACGGGTCCGTTTCATCCACGCTTCCGCGTCTACGAAAAAGCGATTCACATCGGTGCCCCCCTTCAAGTCGCGGGAAAGTTCCGCCACGCGATTCCGGGACCCCAAGGAATCGAAGCGCCGGAACTCCAAAGTTATCTCGCCCGCGTTCGCGCCCCGAACGGTCGTCTCGTCAACCTTGACCGGGTCATGCAGGCCCACCGCGGAAACGGCCTGACCGTCAAAGAAGCGCGCGAGGAATCCATTCTTCTCGCCGACGCCGTCGTCCGCTCGCCCGGTCCGCGCGCCCCAACAAAAGTGATTTGCTTCGGCAACTTCGAAACAAGCGCGCTCAGACGTCTTCTCATCACCGATCTCCACGAAGGAAGCCTCGAGGGCCAAGTGACCGCCGGTTCGGCCTTCGGGGTCACGGCCGCGGCGATCTTAGTCGGCATCGGTCTCTCGCTTTTGTTCCCTGCCCTCGAAGAACATAAAGCCGCGGGAACCCCGATCGGAAAACGCTACGCCCAACTCTCGGATGAGTTCACAGTCCTCCGCGAGCGATTCTTTGATTCCATCCCCAAAGCGAAATCGAGTTCTACACATGCGTCGGTTGCGAGCGCCCCG
>SXSP01000192.1 GCA_005792225.1 Bdellovibrionales bacterium
GGGCACCGTACTAGAGTAAAATTCCTTGCGCTTGGAATATCGAATTTCTATCCTGCCCCGGCTTCATATGTGACAATTTTCACGAGCACTTACTCGCAGCGCGTAAGGAATCTTACCAAGACTCTTACAGGGGATTCATATGGGATCGTTTGAAGTCATCGCCAAGCACGGCGAACATGAGCAGGTCGTCTTTTGCAACAATAAGGACGTCGGCTTAAAAGCCATCATCGCCATTCACAATACCGCCCTCGGCCCGGCCCTCGGCGGTACACGCATGGGGAATTATAAGACGGAGGATGAGGCTCTCATCGACGTTTTGAGACTCTCAAAAGGTATGAGCTACAAGGCGTCGGCGGCGGGACTGAATCTCGGCGGCGGCAAGGCCGTGATCATTGGCGATCCCAAGACTCAAAAAACAGAGGCACTCTTTCGCGCGTTCGGGCGTTTCGTGAACTCTCTCAACGGTCGTTACATCACGGCTGAAGACGTCGGAACCACGGTGCGTGAAATGGAATACGTGTTTATGGAAACGCCCTGGGTAACGGGCATTCCGAAGACGTTCGGGGGATCCGGCGATCCTTCTCCCTACACGGCTCACGGCGTTCTGATGGGGATCAAGGCGTCGGTAAAAGAAAAGTTCGGAGCGGATTCTCTGAAGGGGATTCGTGTCGCGGTTCAGGGTCTCGGAAATGTGGGATATCATCTCGTCGAGTACCTGGCGAAAGAACAAGCCGTTGTCACCGTTACCGACATCGATCAAGAGCGCGTCAAGAAAGCTTGCGCTCAATTTGGCTTTAAGGCCGTCAGCACCGACGAGATCGTCTCGGTGGATTGCGATGTCTTCTCACCGTGCGCCTTGGGTGCCGTGATCAACGATCAGTCGATTCGCCAGATCAAAGCGAAGGTCGTTTGCGGCGGCGCAAACAATCAGCTCGCGGAAGCGCGTCACGGCGATATGCTAAACGAGATGGGCATCCTCTATGCTCCCGATTACGTGACGAACGCCGGTGGTTTGATGAACGTTTTCGTCGAACTGGAAGGCTACTCGCCCGATCGCGCATTGGATAAGACGGTTGAAGTCTACAACAATTTGATGAACGTCTTCGCGATCGCAAAACGTGACCGCGTCGGCACGCACACGGCGGCCGATCGCATGGCCGAAGAACGCATCGCGGTCATCGGAAAGCTCAAGCAGACGCATCAAGGCTTCTCCTCACGTCCGTTCTCGACTCTGCGCGAAGTTAAAAATCGCTGATTTTTTCCTCGAGGTGGCGCCGTTTCCTTTGGGGGACGGCACCCTCGGGAGAGTCTCTCATTGTCTCATTGACAAACCTTTATATCTCCGCGAACACTTTAGAGTTTCCAGCCAGTTACTAGCCAAGATACTAGCCAGCCACGAGGAGACTTCGAAGTGTCGAACAATACGACTAGCACGCCTTCAAACGACCCCAAAGGACCTCTTGGACCCAAGTCCAACGCAAAAACCTCGGCGCACTTAGCAGATCAGATTCCGGTGAAAGATCCCGATGCGGTTCAAAAAGGGATCATCGATTTCTGGGGCTGGGTTGAAGACAATGCGAAGTGGATCGCCGTATTGGGCGTTATCGGAGTGATCGCTGGAATCGCTCACGTCGTTTTTCACTCCATCTGGGATCGTCAGGAGCGTAAAGCGCAAGAGGCGTACTACGCGGTGGAATCAAACTACACGAAGATCAAAGAAGGTTTCGATAGAGCCAAGCTTCGTGCGCTCATGCCGTCCGCACCGGCGCCGAAGCCCGGTGAACCGAGCGATCAACCGGCAACGGGAGATTTGACGAAAGACTACGGCACGGTCGTCAGCGATCTCGAAAAACTCGCGCGCGATCATCACGGCACAACAGCGGGCGCGCAAGCGGCTCTTCTTGCAGGACAAACTTACCTTCAGTACAAGCAGCCCGATAAAGCGATCGAGCTCGCCGAGATGCCGGTGAAGGCACTCGGAAACAAACATCTTCTCGCGAGTCTCTCACGCGTTCTTTGGGGAAGTGCGCTCGCAACCAAGGGCGATTGCGCCGGCGCCGTGAAGGTTTGGCAGGAAATTCTCGACAACAAATCGGCAAACTTTCTGCACGGAGAGGCGGGGCTTCGCTCGGGTCTCTGCTACGAATCGATGAATCAAAACGACAAGGCCGCGGAAATGTATCGTAAGGTCACGACGGAGAACGCTCAGTCCGCTTCGGCGTCGACGGCGAAGGGTCTCTTGCGGGCACTCGAAGTTCGCGGACAATCGGCGCCGCAGCCTCAACCGGCGGCGAAGGGATAAAGATGAGATCAAGCCTGAAGAGTTTTTCGCTTGCCCTGATCGCGGCAGGATTTGCCTGCGGTTGCGCAAGCCTTGGTGATGGCGCGAAGAACCGCGAATTCGTCCTCGAGAATTCGTGGGCCCGCACGACCACCAAAAAGGAGTTCTTGGGCTTTCGGCGCATGAACCGTATGGCGCCGATCGTGACGGAGCAGATGGTCATTCAGGCGAACGCGATCGACGGGATCATCGCCTACGGGCGAGGAGACGGACGCGAAATCTGGCGCCTTTCGCTCGTCAACGGTGTTGAAGGAGGCGCGCAGCTCGTCGGCGATCGCCTTTATTTCGGTTCAAGCGACGGACAATTCTACTGCGTGAATAGTGCAAACGGAAAAACGGTTTGGTCCGTTCCCGTCCGCGCCGAGACCCTGGCACCACCCTCGATCGATGGGGGAGTGGTTTACTTTCAAAGCGGCGCCGATGTCGTCTACGCGCTGGATGCATCGACCGGAAAACAGCTTTGGGTCTACAACCGTCAGTTGACCGGAAACCTCTCCATCCGCGCCACGACTCGCCCGGTAGTCGCCGGAGAGAGTCTCTTGATGGGCTTCAGCGACGGGTTCATCGTTGCATTGAGAAAGCGTGATGGCGGCCTACTTTGGGAGCGCAAGCTCGGAAAGAGCACGCGCTTTCGTGACGTCGATGCGACTCCCGTGGTCGACGGAAAAGAAATCTACGTCGCAAGTTTCGATGCCTCACTTTACTCGCTCAATCTTGAAACCGGCGACGTGAACTGGACATTGGATGAAGGCGCTTACGTTCCGGTGACCGTGGGAAGCGGTCGATTCTCAGATCGTCTCTTCTACTCGACGGCCGGCGGAAAGATCCTCGCGATCGATAAACGTACTGGAAAAACACTCTCGACCATCACCGTGAAAAAAGGGATTCCCACGCAAGTCGTGATGTACCGTGGATTTCTGGTTTACGGTGAATCCGAAGGCGCTCTCGTGATCGCCGACGCCGAAAAGGGTCAGACGGTGGCGCGCTTTGAGCCCGGTCAGGGGCTCGTCTCGCGCCCGACCATCATCGACGGGACGGGTGAGGCTTTCTTCATCTCGAACAGCGCAAATCTTTACGCGCTCAAGATGGGATACCGGAGTCCAGTGGATTTGATGCCGTGGCAGATGAAGAAAAACGAACAAAGGATTCGCTGATATGCGCGGGTGGCTTTCGGCACTAACGATGATGATCCTGGCGATGATGACTCTGGCAAGCTGCACGAATGGTCCTTGCCGCCAATTAAAGAATCCTGAACTCGCAAACCAGCAAGTGCGTTCGGCTCAGCCGCAAGCCGGACTGGGCGGAGGATCGACGGTGAGCGGAACGACCCAAGCGTCAAAGCAATCTAGTGGGCAATCTGGCGGGCCATCAGCTGGGCAAACAACAGTTTTAGTTTACAAGCCCGACGGAAGCCTTCAATGCGGACAAGGTAAGACGATCAGCGCCCAGGAAATGGAAAAAGAACTTAAAGGTATTAAGGTCCTCAAACGTGAGAATCGATCTGACGGCATGATGCACATTCAAGTGTGCGGCTCTCCAACCGGAATGGTGAATGTCTACGAGATATCCGCCGAGTCACTGAAAGAAGCCGAAAAGCGCGGTTTCAAAAAATTTGAGCCCTAAGCGCGAGCCTTATGATCGTCATCCCCAAGACGCCGGCCATGACGCCGTAGATGAGTTTCGCGAGAAAATCGTCTGACGGCTTCCGGCCCGTCATTTTTTCCCAAGCTGATCGGATGAATTGTCCTTCTTCGGCGGCTTCTTTCGGCGTTTCCGGAAGTGCTTCTTCAGGCCTTTCGCGATAGCGCTCCTCAAGTTCCGTTAGGACGCATCGGTTATTGTTCGTTCGCCAGTGAAGAATCAAACACGGGATGACAATTGCGTGCGCAATCAGACCCATGGTCCAAGGCGAGAGCCAGCCCGTGAGAACGAAGATCAAAAACAACCAATGTACCGCGTGAATAAAACGAGCTGCTAGCATCTGTGTTCGAGACAATCTCTTGCGCTCACGTGGACTGTCAATCGTTTGAATGGTAGTGATACGCGCATGAAGTACATCATCTCAGGAACGAATCGTCCCGGTTCAAGAACTCTCGTGCTCTCTCGTTACGTTCAAAAACTCTATAAGGAGGCGGGCGAAGACGTTGGACTCATCGATCTCTCGGAGGTTGGGCTTGAACTCCTTGGGGCCGCGACCGAGTACGGCGACAAAGTGCCTCCTGTCATGCAAGGGTGGATCGACAAGATCAATGCCGCTGACGGTTTGATCGTCGTTTGTCCCGAGTACAATGGTTCAATGCCGGGAGCTCTCAAGTACTTCATCGATCACTGGAAGTACCCCGACTCTTACGAGTACAGACCCATTGCCTTAATTGGTCTCGGCGGTCGCTTCGGAGCTCTTCGCCCGGTCGAACATCTTCAAGGTGTCTTTGGCTACCGAAATGCATTTATCTATCCCGAGCGCGTCTTCATCACCGACGTGTTTCGAGTTTTAGATGCGGATGGAAATCTCACCGACGCACGTCTTGCCACACTCCTCCGATCGCAAACAGTCGGCTTTCAGGCCTTTACGCGTGCGCTCGCGGGGGCCGGGATCGACGCGAATTCGCGCCTCAAAAAAGCCCAAATTAAATAAGTTCAATCCCGGCGCGACACCACTCCAGGCGTGTCGCGGTCTGGACTTCAGCTCATCACGGAATCTCTATATCTTCTTTAATCAGAGGTGATGACGTTCTCGCCAAGGGGCCAGTACGTTCGTCGTTCTCGGAGTGCCCATGGACGGGCCAAGGAAAAGAGGAAGATGCTGATATACGACCAGCTCAAGCGGGATCATGAGAAACTGAAGTCCATGATGAACCGCTTGGAAGCAACTACGGGCCGCGCGGTGAAAACGCGGATGGAGCTTCTGCAGGAACTTAAAACTCTCCTGCTCGCGCACACAAAGGCGGAAGAAGCCGTTTTTTACCGCACGATTCTCTCGGACGACAGCACCTGCGATCAGGCGCTCGAGTCGCTCGATGAACACAAGTCAGCGGAAGCCGCGCTCGCGGAGATCGAGGATACCGATCCCAAATCCGATGCGTGGCTGCAGCGATTTAAATTCTTCAAGCGGAGTCTTGAGCACCATTTCGAAGAGGAAGAAAAAGATCTCTTCAAGAAGGCTCGCAAGATTGTCAGTCGCGACGAGGCCGAAGAGCTGGGAGACATTTTTCAAGAGCTTCGCATCGAAGTGATCGAGGATCTTGGAACTTAAGGAAGAGTATGGCGCTACC
>SXSP01000021.1 GCA_005792225.1 Bdellovibrionales bacterium
GGTTGGAGTTTAAGCCTAGACGGCGCGAGTGGGCACCGCGTATCGGACTTTCCACACGCCATTCACCATCGCGGAAAGCTTCGTACCCTCAAATCTCAGCCGAGTCCGAATCGTTGGATTCTCGAGATTCATCTTTTTCATCCGTCGAGAGCTCTCGGTGCGTTTCACGAAGACTTGCTTTAAAAGAAAAACGGGAACTCCTTTTCGGAAGTTCCCGTTCGTAAGCGCGAATTTTAAGCTTGAATTAGTTGCGGCTTAAACGGCGTTCCGCGCGAGCCGACTCAGACTTGAGACGACGATTTTCTTTAGACAAGCGGGCTTGCTTCTCGCGAAGTGCCTTCATGCGCTTCTGCTCGCGCTCGATCTGCGCCTGGTACTTTTTCACCTGACGAGTCAGGGAGTTGTTCTCGCGAGTGAGCTCGCGAATTGAATCCTGACGTTCACGAGTCGCCTCGCGAGCGGCTTGAGCTTTTTGCTCGAAGCTCTTCGCCGACTCGAGGAGCTTCAGGCGCTTGGCTTCTTCGCGCTTCTGCTCTTTTTCGGCCTGCGACAGGCGGCGTTTCGCATCGACGCTCTGAGCTTTATAGAGATCAAGCTTCTTATGAGCGAGAGCTGCTTTCTTGCGCGAGTATTCGGCGCCCGACTTCAAGCCGCGAACTTGTTTTTCGAGGTCTTTGATCTCGGCTTTCAAGTTCTCCGACTCGCGGTGAGTTTGACGAGCGACTTCTTCGTTCGCGAGGAGTTCGGCTTCGTTGATGTTTCCATCCATCGAAGTCTGTTCCATGCTGTCGTCGAGTTTGCCGAAGTCTTCATCCTTCAATGTGCTTGTAATAAACGGCGCGCCTGAATCTTCCGCTTTCGCCGATTGAACGCCAACCGCCATCACGGCCGCCAATAAGAATACGAGTGCAGATGTCTTCACTTACCACCACCTCCGCCGACTCGGCGGTCATTAAAGTCTAGTCACCCCGAACCATGAGCAATCCATATACCGGGGGCGGCGGATGGCTATCGTCGATCTGGTCTTCGACGAGGCTGAATTATTTTCGAAGGAGGGGACGTATTTGGCGCACCGGGAAGACGTCCCCTGAACTGACGTCTAGCCTGATCGATTCGCGTTCACCCTGGAGGAAGGCGGGCGTACGCTTAAAGGATGAAGACAGCTTCCGAAGTTTGCCCCTGCTGCGGTCATCTCTCCGCTAAACAAAAGTGCGCGACCTGTTCGTGGCAGAACGATGGCCACGATAATCCGACGGCTTATCAGTATAGTGCACGGAACAAAACGAACCTGAATTTCGCGCGGTACCGATATCTCACGAGCGCTCAACCGACGGCGAGTGAACGTATTTTTCGATTGGATGAGAGCGGTGGATTTATCGAGGAATATAACTCGAAGGGAAAGAAGATCTACTCAGGTCCCATACCGTTCGTTACGTACGATGATCTCGGTGGGCATCAGGTGGCGGCGATTCCGATCCGGCTCAAGCGCTGAGGCTCACTTCCGTTTCGGGATGTGGTTGTAGTAATCCCAATCCCACTGCTTCGGATAGGTCTTGCCCCACGTCTTCAGTGGTTTTCCTTGATATGCATCCGAATTGAAATGGATGTAAGCGAACGTTCCGCCGAGGACGAGGGCGCCGGTCATCGCGATCATGAGGCCTTGGCGGTGATCTTGAAACCAAACTCCAAATTTGGTGAGCGACTTCGAGAAGCTCGGCATGCGGAGATAGCGACGATATTCGTTGATCGCCGCTTGAAGCGCGCGCAGCTGCGACTCTTGAAAGCCGATGAATGAAACGGCGAATTCGTAATCGCTGATTTTGCGAACGACGGTCGCGCGTCCTTTGACTTCAATGCTCGTGCCGGGAAGAGAGAACTGAACTTCAAGGGAATCTCCGACTTTTGTCTTGGCCGGGAAGCGTGAGATGAGACGCATCCCACTCGTCGAAATATCTCCGAATTGAGCGGCGAACCCCTTGGTCTTCACTCCCTGAGCGGCGTAACGAACGTAGTTGCGATCACTTGGGTGACTCTGGATTCGCATGTCGCGAGGAAGATAGCTTCTTGAGCGTACTGCTGAAACAGCCATAAGTCCCTCCGTTCATCCGTTAGTGAGGAGTAACTGCAAGCGTGCGGCCAACATGCGCATGCAGGTCTCGAAACGAGACACTCAGTTCGAAATCACGTGCCTGCCGCTGACTTGTTTTGAAACCGTTAAGGCATTCTCCGAAATTCTGTCGGCGAGTTGGCCATCTCATTTCGCGAATCGAAGGTAACCACCGGCCGCCATTCGGGAATTGATCGAAAACTCGTTCATGACCGGTGTCGACAGAGTCTACGGGGTGAATTACCATTTTGAGATGCAAATCTCCGAAGTCGGTCCCGAACATGAATCCGCATTTCTCACGATGGTCGAGGACTACGCGAAGAATGATCCCGCGAATTGTGCGGCGCTGTACCAAAGAAAATGGAACACGAAGGAGTTCGCAAAATTCGTGAAGGACTGCGAGAAACAGAAGGTCGATTGGCGACCGAAAGCCAAGCAAACATCAATTACTCGGTACGTTATGCTGGGGAAATCAGGAGAGATCCTCGCAAACGGAGTGATGAGCTTCCCGCTTGATGCGACGACCGAAGTCGATGGTGGGAACTTGTTCTGCGACGTTCCGCCGTCGCTGCGCCGCAAGGGGTACGGGAGCTATTGCCTTGCCTTGATGCTTTTTGAGGCAGTAAGAGCAGGGTTGCGAAGGGTTCTCGTCACCTGCATCGAGTCCGACACCGCCGCCCGCCGCATGATTGAAAAGAACCGGGGAGTCCTCCAGGACATTGTCGAATCGACAGATCCCCGTCGAAAAGGCCAGTCGATCGCTCGTTACTGGATCTCGTTTTCGTAATCGATCTCAAAAACGAGCGCGAAGAATCCGATAAAGCGCTCATGATGCTACAACGTCTCGTTAACAAAGTGCTCGTTCTCGCCATCGCAGGTCTCGCGCTTGCGTCGTGCTCGAACTTGTCCACCAAAGTTGAACGAACCGTTTTTGAAAAGGGCAAGGCATCCTGGTACGGCAAGCGCTTTCATGGCCGCCCCACCGCGAGCGGTGAAATCTTCGACGCGCGTAAATTGACGGCGGCGCACCCCACGCTTCCGTTCGGTACTCTCGTTGAAGTTCGTAGTCTGACCAGTGGCAAATCCGTCGTGGTGCGAATTAATGATCGTGGTCCCTTCTCCAACAAACGTATCATCGACCTTTCTCACGAGGCAGCCGTGCGCCTAGGCATGGTGCAAAAGGGTGAGGATCAGGTCGAAGTTCTCGTCGGCCAATAAACGTCGGCCAGTAACCGTCGGCCAATAACCGTCGGCCAGTCAGCGAACCAGTTGCTTAGTTTTCTTTATTTGTCGCGCTCCTGGACCTCCGGCATAAACGAGATTCATGAGAAATCCACTGTCGTTTCTTCTCGTTTCCGCTTGCTTCTCATTGCTGACCGCTTTGTTTCTCTCGAGTGCGCAGGCTCTTGCCGACGCATCGGTTGAGGGATCAAAGCGGCCTTACCGTGAGGGAATGAGTGCCGCTGTCATTCCAATTTGGCAGGGAACTTCAGCTCAACTCATGGATGCATTCACGACCGCGCGAGACGAACGCATCTACCGTGATCCCGCGCACCCGGGTGCCCGCCGCGCTCCTTGGCTCTTTGCGCGTAACGGGTGTTTCGCTCGCGCCGCCCATGTCGTGCACAGCCTTCAAAAAAGGGGATGGCAGCGGCCCGGAAAAGTGTTCGCGTTCGGACCCTGGGCTTCGATGCGTCTTCGCACACCGTATGATGAGGAAGGAGTCGTTTGGTGGAGCTTTCACGTTGCGTCTGCGTTTCGCACGCCGGGGAATCGCATTCTGATTTTCGACGCATCCGTTGAAACCTCAAGGCCCATTCCGCTTGAGGACTGGATCTCGCGGATCGCGCCTTCTCCTGAGCGGTTGAGCATCAGCTTCTGTGATGCGAATGCCTACGTTCCCGAAAACACCTGCATCGGCGGCAGCCAAGATCAGGCCGCTCCCATGATGTCGCATATGGCGGGTTTTTTAACGGAAGAATGGAATGCGATCACGAAGGCTGGTCACGACCCAGAAGCGGTTCTCCTGAATTCCGCACTCACCCCGTTCTGAATCCAAGCACCACATAGAGAGCGTAGAGAAGGCCGAAGTGCGCGAACACGAAGGCCCAAAATTTTGTATATTCCCAGCGTCCCATCGCCCGCAGGGCCTTGAGTTTCGCTTGCAGAGCTTCTTTTTCAGGATCACCGGGGCGCCCAAAAAGATCAGCGCCAATTTCCAAGGCCATGTTACCGGCCGAAACACCCCAGACGGTGCCCGTCGCGTGTCCCAGAACCGTGCTGCCAAGTTTTTTCGCGTGACCGGCCCAGGCGGGAGTCGCAAACGATTTATTGAACCGCTCTTGATACTCGTTCTCGGCCTTTTTGATTTCGCGGGCTTGTTTTCTAGCAAACAACCGAAGTTTACCCTTGGCGATCATGATGACAGTGAGAGAGTAGGCGATGATGGCGAGCTCAAAAAACTCGGGCGGAAGAAACCCAACATTCATCAAGAGGGCGAGGATGACGCTCGTACCGAGAAAATACACGCGAGAACTCCTTCCCCTCATTCTTCGGCTTTCGGCGGCCCGGCCTTTCGTCAGGTCCCGTTAATTCGCGAGCCGGTAGCGACTGTTACAAAGAAAGACATGAGTTGGCTTTTAAGTGCCCAACGTGTTGACTGCCTGCGATCTAGACCCCGACCATTTTGTCGAAGGCACGTTTACAGGCTGCCGTTATTCTGAAGTTATGGGCGGCAGAATCATGAGGAAATGGATGTTAGGCGTTTGGGGCGGACTCATTATCCGCTCATTGGCGCTTGCCGATCCGGTCCAGTTGCCGAACCCGGAGGAAGTCCTCGAAAAAGTCCGTGAGAATGTCTGCGCTCCGGAGATAAAGGCAAAGAAACGGAAAACTGAACTCGAAGCCGGCTGCCCGGAATGCGACACTCTGGTCGCCAAATGGGGACTTGGCCTGAACGATCTCGAAAAAAGCGTACGGAGTCATTTCGCAATCCTCGACGAAGAAGAGGACAAGGCGCGCATTCGTCGTGAGCTCGCCTTCTTCAAATCAAAGCAAGGACAGGCGCTTCTTCCGTCCAATGATAATAAGGATCAGGGTCAAGACCTCGATGCTCAGCTTCAGGATCTGAAGAAACAACTGAACTACGCTATTTCCTCGAGGGCGCCGCGGGCAAAGTACATAGTGAAACATGGAAAACAACTGAGTGCGCTCTCTAAAATATCGAAAAACGAGAAGTTGAGTAAAGTCGAACGAGCAATTCTCAAGGAAATTTTCGAGAGTCAAAAAACGCGTTTTAATCAGATGAAACCCATTGCGGGAGTAAAGCTGAAGGAAGCTAAGTCGTTTTTCAAATCCGATCCATCCAACAAACACGAGGCAAATGCGATCCAAGCGAAGAACCATATTCAGTTGTACGAGAAGGTGCTCGCGGACGAAGAGTCATATCTGAAGGGAATTAAAAAGTTCTTTAGCGGAGGGTTCGATAAAAACCTTCAGAAGTTGGCGCTCAAATTATATGAGGAATATAAAGACGATCCGCCGAGGGACCTCGCGGAACTCGATGCCGAGATTGCTGATCTCAAAAAGAAAGTCACCGATCTGGAAAAAGCAGTGAGCGCTTCAAAAAACAAAACGTCGCCGCCATCCGAAGCGGAACAGCTTGCGGACTTTGAGAGATTGGTCGTCCCAAGGCTTCTTTCGCAATCAAAGAACCAAGGATTTCGCGCGTGTGGAATGTCGGTTGCTGAATCCGCAGCGATCGAATTGTATAGCGGAGCCGCATTCTCTGAATTGAATGCGGGTTTGCGAGAGGGCGGAGCTAAGGCCAAGGAAGTTGAACCTATGGCCGAGGTTCTGAATTCAGCTCTTAA
>SXSP01000193.1 GCA_005792225.1 Bdellovibrionales bacterium
CGAACGAGAGGTGTCGCGGAAATTTTGCTCTCGGGTTTTTGTTTCGGGTTCTTAGGTGTTCTAGGTAAATCGTTTTATTCCGCCGGGGGCACGCCCGGCGAACTCCTGAGTCTCAGGTTCTTAATCGCGGCGGCCTGCCTTTGGGGATATTGGCTGATCCGCGACCCTCGATCGATCGTTATTCCAGGTCGCACGGTAGGTGCCGCGGCCGTTCTAGGAATTCTCGGGTACGCAGTCTTTTCGAGCTTCTTTTTCCATGCCCTGACGGGGCTATCCGCATCGCTAACGTTCTTGCTGCTCTACTTATATCCGGTCATGGTGGCGATCGGGGGCTGGGCGCTGTTCGGAGAAAGCATCGCAAGATCGCGTCTCCCGGCCATTCCCATCGCGATTTTGGGTCTTGGAGCTTTGGTTTGGGGCGACTTGCAGGTGGGTCAACCCGTGGCGCTTTTCTTCGGCGTGGGGTCCGCAGTTTTTTACGCGCTCTACATCCTGGCGTCCAGCCGGTGGCTCGCGGGAGTTCATCCGCTGGTGGCCGCGACTTGGGTGCAGACGTTCGCGGGTTTGAGCCTCGGGGCACTCTACCTGCGGGATCTGGAGCACGTCTCGGCACTGGTCGCGAGGACTTGGCCGACACTGATCGCGCTCGCGCTCATCTGTTCGATCGCCGCGATGTCACTTTTTCTCTCGGGACTGCAGAAGCTCAAAAGTTGGGAAGCTTCGATTCTCAGTCTCGCCGAGCCCGTCACGGGCATAGCGCTTGCCATCTTCTTTTTGGGAGACCGGTTGACCCTCCTGCAAGTGTTCGGTGGTATCGCCGTGTTTGGCGCACTCATTTTCGTATCCGTTCCGGTTCGGCGCTAGCTGAGCGGTTGGGCCTTGCCCCTTTGGCATCGACATTCCGATTTTGCGAACTTACGATTGAAGAAAAGGAATTCTCCATGCCGAGTCGTCGTAAGATTTTTGCCGTTTTCCTCGCGCTTTCGGGCGTCGGGGCATTTGCGACGCTCTTTCGAAGAGAGGAGCGGAAATTGAAGACATTTCCTCTGGATTTTCAGTGGCCGGTGCAGGAGCCATTTATCTTTTGCGCTCACCATCACGATCACTATCCATCAGGTAACGAAAAATTCGGGCCTCCACCGAGCGAGTTGGTCGGTCGGGACATGGGTCAAGACTTTGATCCCTCCAACGCTTACCGGATGTATCACGGCGAGGAAGTGCCGGGATTTCCGGTGCACCCTCACCGCGGCTTCGAGACGATTACGATCGTGCGCAAGGGCTACGTGGATCATGCCGACTCCATGGGAGCCGCTGGAAGGTACGGTGAAGGTGATGTTCAATGGATGACCGCCGGAGCGGGCGTTCAGCATTCGGAGATGTTCCCGCTCTTGAGGCGCGATCAACCCAATACGCTCGAACTCTTTCAGATTTGGTTGAACCTTCCGAAGAAAAGTAAATCGGTCGCGCCCCATTTCAGCATGTTCTGGTCGGAGAAAATTCCGCGCCTCGTTCGAGACGGAGTCAACGTCACTTTGATCGCGGGCGAATTCGGAGGGGTTAAGGCACTTCAAGCTCCGCCGGATAGCTGGGCCGCTGATCCCGCTAACGAAGTGACGATCCTATTGATGAAGTTTTCAAAAGGCCGCTTGGAGCTTCCCTCGGTTAGCGGCAGCACCAACCGCACGCTCTACTTTCTTGAGGGTTCAGGTCTCGAGGTCAATGGTCTGAAAGTTTCCGGAAAAACGGGTGTTCAGCTCGATCCGGGGGATGTCACGCTCGCGGCTGAGTCGGGTGAAGTTTTACTTTTGCAAGCGAAGCCCATCGGCGAGCCGGTCTTTCAGCATGGTCCCTTCGTGATGAATTCGAAGGACGATATCATCCGAACGATTCAGGATTACCAAAGAACGGGTTTCGGAGGATGGCCCTGGAAACGCCAGGACATGGTTCACGGCGAGAAGATTGAGCGATTCGCGCGGTTTCCAGACGGGAGAACCGAGAAGCCCGTCGGCTGATTGACCCCGGGCTTCTTCTGTCACTGGGCGCTCATTGGACCGAAGCTTTGAGCTCGGCCATCGTGAAAAGAGCCCGGTGCTTGAGGCCCGCGCCTTCGATTTTTTGGGTATGCCCTTCGCTTCGGTCGATGACGCAGACGACGTGATCGATGATCGCGCCTTCGCGGCGAAGGTCTTCGCAACTGATCACCACTTGGCCTCCAGTGGTAATGACATCTTCGACGAGCAAGAGGCGTTTACCTTTGATGCTCGGTCCTTCGGCGAATTTGCAGGTGCCGTACTCTTTGGCTTCTTTTCTGACGAAAACGACCGGGATTCCCGTCTCGAACGAAATCGCGGTCGCGATTGGAATGCCGCCCATCTCAAGCGCTCCGAGATAATCGACATCCTGGGGAACCAGGGGCGCGAGGTTTTTCCCGATCTCCCGGAGGAGCTTCGGATCGCTCTCAAACTGATATTTATCGAAGTACTCAGTCGACGTTTTTCCGGAGCGGAGGAGGAAAGATCCGGTGAGATGAGAGACGTGATAGATCGCTTTCGCGAGTTCGTTGCGGGTCATGGCGCTCCCTTTGCTGGCATGGTTCTGGCTTACACGGGTAGCTGGCAGGAGTGAGTGGAGTCAATGAAGAACCCGGTGTCAAAAAAATCAAATCGAGAGACGAACCCGATCCGGCGCATGAGCTGGCATACGGGCGTGATATTTTTGATCCTGATGCTCCTCACGGTCTTGATGGCGCTCTTGCTTAAGAGTTTAATTACCGGCTCGGTGGTTGAGTCTCCTGAAGTAACCAGTTCAAGTAGCCTTGCGAGCCAGACTCGATAGGAAGCTCGAGCACGCAAGGCGTTTCGTACTCGTGGAGCTCTTCGATCGCCTTCGTGGCCTGAGGCACGAGTGCTCTTTGTGTTTTGAAGATGACGACCGTTTCTTGGTCGTTTTGAATTTCGCCCTTCCAACGGTAAATCGATTCCATCTGGGGAAGAATATTCGCGCAGGCGATGAGATTGCGTCTTAGGAGCTCCTGGCCGAGCGCGCGAGCCTGTTCGGCGTTCTTTGTGGTGACGTAGAGAAGGCGGAGTTCAGTCATGAGGGGAAGATTACGCCCTGCCGGGCGACCCGGCAAGCGAAGCGGGGGGGCAGCAGGCGTCATCTCAGCAGTGGATAAAAGTCGAAGTTGTAGACCCAGACTTCTTCTTCGTTGGCGTTAGCTATGATGTCTTGGTTCTTCTTCAGATTTTCAAGGATCGAAAGCTTTATCTGATCGGCCACACGTTTAGAGAGGCTGACGCAGGCGGAGTAGTGTAGGTCCCTCTCGCTCATTTCGTTGAGCGATTGGATCGCGTGGAGACGCCAGCTGGTGTGATGGCTGCGGATCATCCTTTTGTCATGTCCAAGATGGAGGTGCCGAGGGCCAACCTTCAATCCCTCTTTGCTCTTCTTGAGAATTCCGGAGCGAAGCAGGAAGTCAATTTTCGGTGAGAGAGTGAGAGGATCCAAGCGCAGGGCACGAGCAAGATTTCGTTTCGACGCAAATTCGGGAATGGAACAGAGGACGTACAGGGCTGTGTAAATAAAATTTGAGTAAAACTCGAGGGCATCCTCGGCGGAAAGCTCCGTGGCCGGTCGAATCACTTTTTTGGGCGTGAGCTGCTCTGTTCGTCTAGCTTTCAGCATTTGATCGAAACGCATTTTTGATTTTGGAGATTTCGCACGATCGCGACAGACCAAGAGTGAAAAGTAATCGGCGTCGCCGGCATTATGGTCCAAAAAGTCATTGCACAGCTCGGCTTGTTCGATGCTTAGATCCGCCGCGCCTGAAAGAATTTGAGAAAGATATGTTGAATGAACCCCGATTGCCTTCGCTGCAGCCGCTCTTAAGCCTGAGCGCGGACCTTGCTCGTCCAGACGGGTGCGAAGATACTCTCGATAGTTTTCCGCCTCAATTAACTTCATAGGGAAAAACTCTAGTACCAAC
>SXSP01000022.1 GCA_005792225.1 Bdellovibrionales bacterium
AAGTCGGCCAAGGTTGCCAGGTCGGTGCCGCCGATTGTCCCGATGTCGACATCGCTCTTGACCCCCTCGAGGGCACGACCATCTGCGCTACCGGCGGCGTCGGCGCGATATCGGTGATTGCGGTGGCGGAGAAGGGAAACTTCCTTCACGCACCTGATACATATATGGACAAGATCGCCGTTGGTGCCGGCGCTCAGGGAGTCATCGACATTGAGGCTCCTCCAGAGGACAACATTCGAAAAGTCGCGAAGGCTCTCGGAAAAGATGTCTCCGACGTCACGGTTGTGATCCTCGATCGACCACGCCATCAAGAATTGATCGCGCGCGTGCGCGCCCTCGGCTCACGAATTCAGCTGATCGGTGACGGTGACGTCTCGGCCGCGGTCGCCACAGGAATCCGCGATTCGGGGATCGATGTCCTGCTCGGAATCGGCGGAGCGCCCGAAGGTGTGATTTCCGCCGCCGCGATGAAGTGTCTCGGCGGAGACTTCCAAGGTCGACTGAGATTCCGCAACGACTCCGAGAGAGAGCGGGCGAAGAAAATGGGCGTCGAGTTGCTTGATGAGCCCTTGCGCCTGGAGGATCTCGCTCAAGGCTCGGTCATGTTCAGCGCGACGGGTATCACGAGTGGTCCACTTCTCAAAGGTGTTAGACTCCTGCCGGGGAAGCGCGCTCTCACGCACTCACTCGTCATGCGCTCGGCGACGGGCACCGTTCGAAATATCGAGACCGAACATTGTCTCGAGCGCAAGCCGGGTGGCTTCGGCGCTCTCGGGTGGCGGTGAGATGGCGGGCGTTCGATTCAAGTGTTTCAACTGCGGAACGGAGCTGAGTTTTCCCGGCACGCCCGGTCGCCGGGACGAGTGCTCGAAATGCGGAGCCGATGCGCATTGCTGCCGAAACTGTAAGCACTATGATCGCGCCGCGTACAATGAGTGTAAGGAACCTGCGGCCGAATTCGTCAAAGAAAAAGATCGCTCCAACTTTTGCGACTTCTTCACCCCCGGCGGGGGCGGCGGCGGCGCCGTCGACAAAAAAAAGGATCTGCTCGCGGCGGCCGAAGCGCTCTTCAAGAAAAAGACTTGAACAAGAACACCCGGACCGTACGATAAAGCGAATCGTCCATTGGGAGGTCGACAATGCCGAGTGCTGAGCAAACCGAGGTCTTCAACTGCACCGTTCCCGAGTTCTACAAGCTCGTGACGGATTACGAGAAGTACCCCGAGTTTCTAAACGAGGTAAAGGGCTGCAAAGTCCTCAAGACCGAAGGAAACAAAAAGCTCGTCGAATACAAAGTTTCGGTCATCAAGAGCTTCACGTACCAACTTTGGATGTCGGAGACTGAGCCCAGTCTGGTTTCATGGAACTTCGCTGGCGGCGACGTGTTCAAGACTTCGACGGGCCAGTGGAAGCTCGAAGATCAATCCGGAAAGTGCCGCGCGATCTACGCCGTCGATGCGACTTTCTCGCTCTTCGTTCCGGGCCCGATCGCGAAGACACTCCTCAACGTGAACCTTCCGTCGATGATGAGCGCTTATCACAAACGGGTGAAAGACGTTTATGGCAAATGATCCGAAAGACGATGTGGAACAAGAAGAAGCGGGAACCGGCGGACCTAAGGTTAGCGAGACGATTCGTAAGCTCGTGACCGCCGGAGTCTCGGCCGCATTCATGACGGAAGAGAGCATTCGAGGATTTGTCTCGGAGCTCAAGCTCCCGAAAGAAACTTTGAACCTTCTTCTTCAAGGTGCATCGAAGTCGAAAGATGAACTCATGAATCGCGTGAGCCGAGAGGTGATCGGGATCATCTCAAAGATTGATTTCGTCAAAGAAGCGTCGCGGTTCGTGGAAGAGCACAAGTTTAAAATTTCAGCCGAGATCGAGGTCATGCGAAAGGACCCCGCACCCGGCGATGATCCGAAAACTCCCAAAAAGTCGAGTTAAGCGGGCGTGGATGCGTACCGAAGAGAGACGGTGATGACTGCTACCGTCGCTCTTTGCATTCTTTCGACGATCGCGTTTTGCCTTTGCACGAGGGGCGTGATCGCCAGTACGTCTTCGCGCGTGCCGCCTCGGCTGATCGAGGGATCTTCCGCACAAGCCAAGCGCATCGCTCGGGCCTACCTGGTGTTTGCCCTCGTCGTCCTCGCCGTCGTTGCGTTCGCGGGCGCGACGTTCAGCTACGTCGAACTCTTTAGTTCCATCTAATTCTGTTGTTCCGCGTTTGGCGCGGGTCTTGGGGGAATCGAGGCGCCGTCGAGCGGATCGACGTTCGGGATCGGACTTGAATCGGGCCTGGGCTCCGCGGGTTTGCTGGGCGCCACGGGTTCCGGTGCGCGGGTGGTTGCGCCCGAAACCGTTCCCCCCGGCTCGTCAGGAGGCGGGGCGAGGGGGGCGAGTCGAAGTTCGATATCGGCGGGAGCTTTCTTTTCAGATTTGGAATCGCTCGCGCCCATCTTCTTCAACTGCGCTTCGACGAGATCACCCACGCGTTCCCGGCTGATGGGTTTCGCGGAGTAACTCATGTTGCCGTTGGTGTAATTCCGGCTGGCCGCGAACAGC